>CAZCKE010000454.1:0-3543 GCA_964499005.1 uncultured Tepidisphaeraceae bacterium | reverse complement strand
CAGTTCCGTTCCCGAATATCCGCCCGAGCCGAAAGCGTGATCGCCGCCCAGCACCAACAGCGATCCGCCCAGATCGCGGACGTATTGAGTAAGCCGATCCTGAGCAACCGCGGATAACTGCCCCGCATCGACGTTGGCCAGGACGATCATCGCCGGCACGAGATATTCCGCCGAATCCGCCGGCAGGCTGGCGGGATCGATCATCCGCCAGCGCCCGCCCGGTGAACCTACGCCGACCCACCAATATTGGCTAGACATCGGGGGCGAAACGCGAATCGAAAGAAAATCATTCTCGGGCCAGAGATCGGCAGGATCGAGCTGCACCCAGGCCGTGTTGGAAGATTCCAAAATCGGCTGAGTTGCGGCGATTTTCCCCGGCGGGACCGATGTCTTCCCCGCCTGGGCCGCTCCACCGAATGTCGCGCTGCGCGCCGAGCTGGAATTGATGAACGTCGCCGCCAAATCCTTGCCTCGAATTTCCAATTGATCCACGGCCGCGTCATTCACACGCTCCAACCCGCTGTCGGCAACGACATAAAGCGGAGGAGACGAGGCGGGCAATTCAAAACGCGCATCGCTCAATAGAACAATCGCATCCGCATCAACCGGCGAAAAATGCGTCTGGTTGGCGGCAATCTCCTTCAAGGGATCGCCGGGTTCCGTTTCGCGATTGTCCGAGGCAAAAACATAAAAGCGGTATGGCGTGTTTCCAATCAATTCGCCCAATCGACCCGAGAGAAATTTGGGATCGCGAAACTGCGCCCCGCGCGTGCTGGGCGAAAGATCGACCATCACCGCCAGCCGCCCCGCCGCCGGACGCCGCCACATCGGCTCCCCCGACGCCATCGCAAGGCAGAAAATCCCCGCCAGCATGAAGACCGCCGTCCACCGGCCCAGTCGCAACCGCCGCACTCGCGCCATAAGCATGGCCAGCACGGCCAGCCCAATGCCGATTCCCAGGGATGTCACGGAAGAAAATATGAGAGGCCCGCCCGGCGGCATCGCGGCTGATTATAATGTCCGCATGGCAACACAGGCGGCTCGTTCCACGACCATTCTCAGCGTTCGTCGAAATGGCCAGGTCGCCCTCGGCGGCGACGGACAAGTGACCCTCGGCAACATCGTCGCCAAGCAGGATGCGATGAAAATCCGCCGCCTCGGCGGTGGAAAGGTCCTCTCCGGCTTCGCGGGCTCTGCGGCAGATGCCTTCGCCCTCTTGGAGCGATTTGAAAAGAAATTGGCCGAATTTCCTGACAACACCCGCAGGGCCGTCATCGAATTGGCCAAGGACTGGCGGACAGACCGCGCTCTTCGCCGCCTCGAAGCCATGCTCGCCGTTGTTGACGCCGCCACGAGCCTGATCGTCAGCGGCGCGGGAGACGTCATCGAGCCGACGGACGGCATCATCGGCATCGGCTCCGGCGGCCCCTACGCTGCTTCCGCCGCCAAGGCACTGCTCGCCCACAGCAACCTCGACGCCAGGCAAATCGCCGAAGCCGCCCTCAAAATCGCCGGCGAAATGTGCATCTACACCAACACGAATATCAAAGTCGAAACCCTCTAATCTTCTGGGAATCCATGCCACACGATTTTCCGACCCTCTTTTCCGAGGCCGCTCGCGACAATTTGAACGAAGGTCTGCGCAAGATCGAGCATTGCCTTGCTCAGCTCAACGACGAGCAGCTTTGGTGGTGTCCGCGCCCCGAAATGAACAGCATCGCCAATCTCATGCTTCACCTTTCCGGGAATCTCCGCCAGTGGGTAATCTCCGGAATCGGCGGCGCCGCGGACGTCCGCAACCGCCCCAAAGAGTTCGCCGACCGCTTTCGCCGCCCAAAATCTGAAATTCTCAAAACCCTTCAATCCACCGTCTCCGAAGCCGACGCCGTCCTCGCCAATCTCGACGCCGCCAAACTCACCCAGAGCAAACGCATTCAAGGCTTCGACACCAACGCCACCGAGGCCGCCTTCAACACGATCAGCCATTTCCGCGGCCACGTTCAGGAAATCATCCACATGACCCGCGAATTGGTCGGCGAAAAATACCAATTCGATTTCGTCCCCAAAGGAAAAGAACAAGAATCCGCCGGAGGAAACGGGTGATTCATGCCCGGTGATCGATCAAGATTCCCTTTAATCACCACGCACCAATCACCAATCACCTACTATTCACCATGCACCACCTCACCCCTCGCCAGATCGTCTCCGAGCTCGACAAATACATCATCGGCCAGGCCGACGCCAAGCGGGCGGTGGCCGTGGCGATCCGCAATCGCTGGCGCCGCCAGCAGCTTCCCGAATCGATGCGCCAGGATGTGTCGCCCAAGAACATCATCATGATCGGCCCCACCGGCGTCGGAAAGACCGAGATCGCCCGCCGCTTGGCCGCACTCACGGGAGCGCCGTTCATCAAGGTCGAGGCGACCAAATTCACCGAAGTCGGTTACCACGGCCGCGACGTTGATTCCATGATCCGCGATCTGCTCGATTCCTCAATCTCGATGGTCCGCGAGGAGATGAACGATTCAGTTCACGAGCCGGCCGAGACGCGCGTCGAGGAGCGTTTGCTCGATTACCTCCTGCCCCTCCAATCCCCCGGCAGCTATGCCGACGACGAGGCCAAGGAACGCCACAAGCGCACGCGAGAAAAACTCCGCCAGCAGCTCAAGGCCGGCGAAATGGAAGACCGCGAAATCGAATTGCAGATCGAGCAGCGCGCCACGGCGATCGGCGTCCTCGGCCAGCAAGGCATGGAACTCGACATCGAATTCCAATCGATGCTCGAAAAGATGATGCCCACCAGCCGCCAGACCCGCCGAATGCCCGTTCGCGACGCCCGCAAGGTTCTCCTCGCCCAGGAATCGGAAAAGCTGATTGACAAGGACAAAATCCATCGCGAGGCCATCAGCCGCGTTGAGCAGGGCGGCATCGTTTTTCTCGATGAGATCGACAAAATCTGCGGCACTGAGTCCCAGCACGGCCCCGATGTCTCCCGCCAGGGCGTGCAGCGCGATCTGCTCCCGATCGTCGAGGGCTCGACCGTCGTCACCAAGTACGGCCCCGTAAAAACCGACCACATCCTTTTCATCGCCGCTGGGGCATTTCACAGCAGCAAGCCCAGCGATTTGATGCCGGAATTGCAGGGGCGATTCCCCATCCGCGTCGAGCTAACCGACCTCACCAAGGACGATTTCGTGCGGATTCTCAAGGAGCCGCAGAATTCCCTGACCCGCCAGCAAGTGGAATTGCTCGCGACCGAGGGGATCAACGTCGAATTTGCCCTCGACGCCATTGATGCGATGGCTCAATTCGCCTATGACCTGAATCGCCGAACCCAAAACATCGGCGCACGCCGCCTCTACACGATCATGGAGCGGGTTTTGGAAACGATCAGCTTCAACGCCCCTGACATGGCGGAGAAAAAGATCCACATCACCGCTGATTACGTAAAGCAGCGCCTGGAAAGCCTCGTGAAGGACGAAGATTTGAGCAAATTCATCCTGTGATCACGCCAAGCCATTCCAGATCCGTAATTTCCCGACC
>CAZCKE010000453.1:0-3559 GCA_964499005.1 uncultured Tepidisphaeraceae bacterium | reverse complement strand
CGCGTTCTCGCACTGCTGGCACGTCAGCGGCTGGAACACCACTTCGGGATTCGGGTCTATCGCCTCTCCCTTGAAATATCGGTCGATCCGAATCCAGTGCATCTGCCGATTCTTGATCACCTGATCCTTGCCGACGATCGGAATATTGTTTTCCGCCTGGCATGCGACCACGCACGCGTGACATCCGATGCACGTGCTCAGGTCGATCGCCATCCCCCACTTGTGCGGATCGTCAAACCCGGCTTGGTTCGGGTTGTCCGCTGATGAAACCGGCGGATCGTAAAGCTGAAGGCTCAGGCTTCCATCCTCGTTCTTACTGAACATCAAAGGATCATCCTTGTACTGCTCGAACCTCGCCTCCCGGATGATCTCTCCGCTTGTATGCTTGGGCCCCACCTGATCGTCTCGCATTGCCGCGCCAAGCTCATCGAGCAGGTGTTGGTTCTGCGTCGTCGCCAGCTCGTACGTCCCCTTCGGCTTCGATACGCTCACGTCCTCCGAGGCAAACATATTCGCCGAAGTTCGAATCGAATATGTATTGAATCCCACCCCAGTCCCTATGTGTCCCCCCTCTGGCCGCCCATATCCCAAGGGCAACGTAATCACCCCGCGAGGCTGGCCCGGAAGAACATAGACGGGAATGTCCAGCGCGGTTTGACTGTCGCTCAGTGCCACACTTACGACATCGCCCGTTGTCAGTTCCATTCGCTTGGCGTCGGCGATCGAAACCAGTACGGCATTGTCCCACACTAATTTGGTCATCGGGTCGGGTAACTCTTGCAGCCAGCCGTTGCCCGCGAATCTCCCGTCGTGCAACCGCGAATCCGCGGCAAACCGCGCCTGCAGCAGTCCGGCTCCCACGTCCTTGGGCAACGCCGGCATTTGATCGCCAGGCGCCAAGTTCGCCGCCACTGCGGTGTATTCACTTCCGCTCAAGAGCCCATCGTGCAGGACCCGCCGAAATGCCTGATCAAAATCCGCGCCGTTGCCCAGTAATGACGCGAATGTCTCCCGCACGATTGCATCGCTGTCGGTTTCGGAATCCCCCGCCAAAAACGCCAGCATCTGTTCCCGCGTCTTGCCGCCGTACAATGGCTCAATCAGCGGCTGGCATACGCTCATGGTTCCGTCCCATGCACGTGCATCACTCCATGCTTCAAGATAGTGCGCTCGCGGAACGTGCCACCGGCACGCCTTGGACGTTTCATTGTCGTAAACGCTCAGATGAACCGTTGTCTCAATTTTCTCAAGCGCCTGATTAAATGACAGATCCGCGGGCGCGTCGTAAACCGGATTTCCACCGATGATCACCAGCGTTTTGACGTTGGATCCCATCGCCTGTTTAGTAAATTGGGTAATCGACTCCAAGTGTGTTGGTCGGTTCCCGTCCGGCTCTTCACACAGCGTCAGCGTCGTGCCGATCGCCCCAAGCTTCATATTGATCGCCAAGGCAAGTGCATGCAACGACGGCGGCAAATGGCTACCCACCGCCACCATCGCTCGGCCTGCATTATTACTTAATTCGCTGACTGCCTGCGTAATAAAATTGTAGAAGTCAGACCTGCCATCCAGGTTCGACCGCTGCGCCCGAACTCCGATGTGATTAGCCAACTCCGCCAGCAATTGCCACATCTGCGCCGTTCGCAATCCACATCGCGCATCCGCCACGCACCCGGTCAGCGTCATCGTGCTTTCCGCGACAAACATCCGGCTCATCTTCCCCTGGTCTGCCGACTGTCTTCCCACTGCCCAATCGTTCGCGTACCGCGTGTGCGCGGGATGCGATCCCAGCAAATCCGCATCCACCGAGAAGATGACCGACGCTTTGTCCAAATGCAGGATCGGCCGTGCCGGCTTCCCCAGCGCCTGCCGGATGCCAACCATCTCGTTATCTCGCGAGATCGCCTGATACTCGTACCATTGGCACTTCGGATACCGGTCCATCAATTTCTTTTTCAATCGTACCGCCGACGGGCTTGGCGTCGTCTCGCACAGGATCGCCAACCCCGCGCCCTGCGTGCCGTCAAATCCCGTCAAGACAGGGCTCATCGCCTTCACGAACGCATCCCAATCCGATTGCTGCCGCGCGTCTTTGGTCCCCGTCATCACGCTCTGGCTTCGGTCCGGATCGTACATCTCCCAGATGCTTGCCTGCGCGATCCCATCCGCCGATCCGATCTTTCCCGGCTCGGTCGCCGAATACGGATGGCTCGGATTCCCTTCGACTTTGATCGGCCGCCCGTCATAACTGTTCACCAGCAACGGATACCCGACGCCGTCAATCTCCATCACCGTCGCATATTGCTCCTGCACGCCCGGCATCCGGTTCTTCGGATTGCTCGTGTACGGAACCAATTTTGTCTCCGGCCAGCGGCGGCATCCGCTCAGCGTCAGTCCCGCCAATGCCATCGACGCGCCCATCAACTTCATGAACCGCCGGCGCGTTACCTCCGGCATCGCCAGCATCCCCTCGGGGTCATACGACGCGAATTCGTTCGCCTCCAGTGCGGAAATCTCCTCCGACCCGGCCAAGTGCTCCAGGCTTCGCCAATATTCACGTTGTGCCAGTTCCTTCTTCATCTTCTTTTACCGATTGACGTCGTTTACCGGTGACACGTCGAGCAACTTGTCATGTATCTCGCGTCATGAATCTGGTAGTCCTTCAACAATTGTTCCGGCGAATGCGCCGGATCACCATCCGGCACCCAGTTCATGTCCGTGATCCGCGCGTCTTTGGGCCTCAAATGCGATCCCGGATCGCGATGGCAATCCAGGCACCAGCCCATGCTCAGCGGCTTGGCCTGCGCCACCTGTTCCATCTGGTCGATCCGCCCATGGCACTCGATGCAGCCCACGCCATGATTCACGTGAGCGCTGTGATTGAAGTAAACATACTGCGGCAAATCGTGAATTTTGATCCATTCCACGGGCTTGCCCGTCGCCCAGCTCTCTCGGACCGGCAATAATTTATCGCTCTGATTGCGAATATTGGTATGGCAATTCATGCACGTCTGCGTCGGAGGCAATGCGGCGAACGCCGCTTTTTCCACCTTCGTATGACAGTACCGGCCATCAATCCCCAGCTTTCCCGCTTGCCGCGCGTGCCTAATCGGCCCCGGCTGGACCGGTGAATATCCCACGGCTAATGTCTTGGGTGATGCCCCCAGGCCCACGACGGTCGGGACGTAAAACAAACCCCCGATGACTCCCATCGCGATCGCAGGCAATAAATAATTAGCCCACTTGGGAAAAACGAATGGCTTTTCGTACCAATCCGGCTTCATCGGAGAAAATTGGTCAATTCCCTTGACGCTTTCCGGTGCGTCCCTGCTCTGAAACCGATATTAACCACTGCCCACTCGCGCCGCGATACATCAAGGGTGTGGCATAAGGTCGCACGCGGACTCTCCCATACATCGCCCGATTATGCAATCCCTCACCAACTTTACCCAGCAATTTTTGCCCACACCGGTGATCTCCCTCACGCTTCCTGTCTTCCTCTTATTTGTCATTACTGATTGAAACCACGGCCTCTGGCCGTGGACGCGTTTAGGCTCTG
>CAZCKE010000452.1:0-3577 GCA_964499005.1 uncultured Tepidisphaeraceae bacterium | reverse complement strand
TCGCGAGTTCCACGATTTCATGATTGAGGGCGGGCATCGCGGTTTCGGACCAGACGATCAGATCGGGGGAAGTTTTGCTGGAACTGAGGGCAGCGCGGGTTTCGGCATCGTAGAAGTTGAGCCAATCTTCGGCGGTGCCGCTGCGATCGGTGCCGCTGTTGCTTTGCGGAAAATTAGCCTGGATGGCGACGACCACAGGACCGGAGGAGAGCATTTGAGGCGTTTCCTGGAGGCGGAAGATTCCATAAGCGAGGATGGCAACGAGCATCGCGACAACTGTGATGGCGGCGGGGATGAGAGAGCGGAGCCGGGGACGGCGGAGAATGATCAGCGTGATCAGCGCGTTGACGGCGACGATCCAGAAGGAGATGCCATAGACGCCGGTGATGTCGGCGATCTGGCACATCACCAGGAGGGGGGATTGGGTGTGGCCCAGGAAAAGCCAGGGAAGCCCGTTGATCAAAACGCTGCGGAGCCATTCGGTGGCGATCCAGATGGAGGCGATGCCGAGGATGGCAAGGAGGGGATTGCGCCGGGGATCGAGAAGATGCGAGGCGCGAATGAGCAGGCCGGCCAGAGCCCAATAGAGGCCGCAGTAGAGCATGAGGGCGATCATGCCGGGGCCGGTGATGATGGCCATCCACCACATGTTGGCAGTGAAGAAGAGGGTGCCGGCGATCCAGCTCAGGAAGAAGGCGGATTTTTTTGAGCGCGAGCGAGAGAGGAGAAGCAGCCAGGGGACCAGGCCGACCCAGGCGAGATAGAACTGGCTGACAGGGGCGAAGGCGAGGGTGAGCAGTAGGGTGCTGGCCGCGAGAGCGATGACAGGAAAGCGGAGGCTGGCGAGCCAATTTTGAAGTCGCGGCATTCGACGGAGTATCGTCGAAGCAATGAGAGCGGTGGTCAAGCGGCGGGGGGACGAGCTTGTGCAATCCAGAGATGGATTAGTTCCTTGAGTTGGGTGGCTTGCTCTGAGGTGCAGCGGATTTCGGCGTCGACCACGTGATTGGTGATCGTCGCGAAACGTTCAATTTGAAGGCGATAGGTATCGTCCTGAGCCGGAGTAATCTGGAATTTCAGAACACCTGACCAGGGCGCGGGTTTGCTGTAAGCGGCGTCGAGATCTGCGATAGAGCCATCGCGTACCTGCCGGAGCGCCCGGCGAAAACGGCGGCACGCCCTCCATACGAAGAACTCAGTAATGGCCGCAATTGGAAACCAAATCCAGAATTGGGCCAGTTCAATCCCTGCATGGTGCGATCGGACATAAACGAGAAGAGCGATCATGGTGAGAAGCGGCAGGAGCCAGCCATGGGACCAAAGCAACTCGCGGATAACGGAGGGTCCAGTCAAGTCGTTGTATTGAACGCATTGACGATTATTGAGCCTCACCTGGATGAGGCCGGGATGATCGGAACTTTGACGCCGGAAAAGCAAATAAGCGACCGGTAGAGAAACCCCCAATACAATAAAGGTTAGAGTCTTTACTGGATTAAAAATGATTTGGGGAAATTCGTACAGGAACGGAAGTATCAAGAGCCAAACTATTCGAGAGCGCTTCGCATTGGAGATGTTCTCATGGCGGCCCCTTGCCCAGCCATAGAGGATTACTTCGGATTGATCGTAGGGGCGGCCGCATTCGGGGCAAGTACCCGTATCCGGCAAGCCGTCGAGGGAATAGGCGCAGTTCGGGCAGACCTTGGTCAGGAGGTCTGAGGGAATGGCCGGAGCGTCGACGGGCATGAGAGAGAATATACCCGTGAAATTGCTGGGCGGTGATATGGATGTTAAACAATCAGCGCCGGACAAAGTTAAACCCAGTGCTTTGCGCCGATGGGCGGTCAGGTTGATCCGAATCGCGGTGGTGGCTTATCTGGGAATCGTGCTGATTTATTTTATGTTGCAGAACTATCTCATCTTTCCGGGTTCGTGGATGCACCGGAAGGCGGATACCCGGATGCCGTCCAATCCCCGGTATGAGTTGGTGAGCCTGATGGATCGGAACGGGGTGAAGATCACGGCGGTGTTCGGCAAGGCGCTGTTTGAGAATGGAGAGGCGCGGCCGGATTCGGATCAGCGGCCTTGTGTTTTGTTTTTCTACGGGAACGGCGCATGCATGGCGTATAGCGAGGATCAATTTGAGACTCTGCGCCGGCTGGGGAACAACGTGATCGTGCCGGATTATGAGGGGTATGGGATGAGCGAGGGGAAGGCGAGCGAGGAGGGGTGTTACGCGGCGGCGGATGCGGCGTATGAGTATCTGAGAGGCCGAAGCGACTTGCGGCATGATCGGATGGTGGCATCCGGGTGGTCACTGGGTGGGGCGGTGGCGATTGAACTGGCGAGCCGGCGGCAGGTGGCGGGGGTGGTCACGGTGAGCACGTTTACGAATCTTCACGAGATGGCGCGGCTGCATTATCCGTGGTTGCCGACGTCGCTGATCCTGCGGTCGTCGATGGATAGTCTCCAGAGGGTGCAGCAGCTTTCGTGCCCGATGTTTTTGGCGCATGGGACGATCGACAGCGTGATTCCGCCGGAGATGTCGGATCGACTGGCGGCCGTGGCGAAAGGGCCGGTAACGAGGTTCAGGGTGGAGGGGGGAAATCATAATGATGTGTTTGAAGTCGGGGGTGAGGAGTTGTGGGGAGAGATTGGAAGTTTCATTGACCGATTGAACTGAATTAGGAAACCAAAGAGAAGAGCCCCTCACCCTGCCTCTCCCTCTTCGAGCTTGAGCCTCAGAGCCGAAGGCCGTGAGTACGCGGGGAGAGGAGAAAAAGCGGGGAATTGGGGAAAAACTGTTGACGGGTTTTGAAAATCGCCGAAAAAACCGGCGTTTTTGTGCTTGGCGCGTTGAAACCGGCTGAAATTTCGCTATTTTCGCTGCCCGCACGTGCTGAATTGGCTCAGCGCGTTGCACGGGCGCGGCGGGCGCAGGGCACGCGGCGGCCTGGTCGGCCGGACAACGGGGGATCCCGTTGCGGACCGAGATTTTGGCTCCACATCTGAATGGAAAGGAGATCCGTCACATGGCCAATAAGTCGCTGACAAAGTCCGAGATCGCTTCGATTCTGGCCGAGAAGACCGGGATCAGTAAGAAGCAGGTCACCCAGTTTCTGATGGCGCAGGCTGAGCTGGCCTACAAGCAGGCCAAGAACGTCTTCACGCTGCCGGGGATCGGCAAGCTGAAGCTGGTGGACCGTCCGGCGCGGAAGATGATCATGCGTTTTGGGCCGGACGCGGGGCAGGAAAAGATGATCCCCAAGAGCAAGAAGGTGCGTTTCAGCATCTCCAAGGCAGCGAAAGACGCCATCCTTGGGCCCAAGAAGTAATCGTCGTCAGCGAAGAGCGCTGAGATGAAAAAAGAATGATGGCCGCGGGCTTTGAGCTCGCGGCCTTTTTTGTTGGGTAGTAGTTTGCGATCGTGTGGTCGCGACAGTGTTTTGGCATGTGAGATGGTTTTGGGGCTTGTTTTCTAAGACGAAATGCAATGCAGGAGGGGCGAGAGAAACCACATCAGGCCCTGTCCAGACCGTGTACATAGGTAACACTTCAGACCGGGCACATAGGTAACACA
>CAZCKE010000451.1:0-3610 GCA_964499005.1 uncultured Tepidisphaeraceae bacterium | reverse complement strand
GTGACCCAGCCAGGCGGGTATACTCATAACCGGGAACATTTCCGGCGGCTCGAGGGCGATATGGTCAAATCCTTTCGGGGCAAGGATTGGGCCATCCTGGAATCGGAAAAACTAGCGGCCTTTGGCGAGCGGCTTTCGTTCGCGGAGCAGCATTCGCCGGAAGGGTTCGGCCATGCCGTTTATCAAGCCAAGAAATTCGTCGGTGACGAGCCGTTCCTGCTGCTTCTGGGCGACCACGTCTATATCAGCGACGTCAAGGATCGCTGCGCCCGGCAGCTTATCCGCGTTTATGAGCGCTATCTGCTCGACGCGATTACGAGCGTTCAACCCACCTTGGAACGTTTACTGCACCTTTTTGGCGTGATCCGCGGCCAGCCCGTCGAACCGTCGCAGGGCATCTACAAGGCGGAACTGATCATCGAAAAGCCATCGATCGAACTGGCCAGGGAAAAGCTGGTCACACCGGGCCAGCCGGCGGGAAATTATCTGGCCCACTTCGGGATGCATGTTTTCTCTCCGCGCATTTTTGATTCGCTGGAATACCTGATCAAAAACGACATCCGCGAGAAGAACGAAATTCAGCTGACCGCCGCCCAGGAGCATTTACGCCAAAATAGCGATAAATACTGGTGTCTGGTCACCCAAGGCCAACGCTATGACACCGGAATCCCCTATGGGCTTATGGAAACTCAACTGGCTTTGGCATTGAATGGCATCCATCGCGTCGAAATTTGTGAAGCCATTGCCCGTATTTTGGCCATGCAGGTTAAAAGCTGATTTTCCGGTCCGGCAAGCCGCGGGGATATCCATTCGAGCCGGGCAGCGAACTGAGCTTTTCGTCGGGACTGTTAGAAATATCACCATCCCTCTTATTTTTTGGGATGGCGATAAATGCGGCATTCATTGACAACAAATCACGCCGTGATAAACTACAACTGTGGCAATAACAGAGTAATACGGGAACCGTACGATGAATGTGCAGCCCCTTTCATGCAGTCAAATCGTCAGGCAGCTTCTACAGCATCACATCAAACCCATACGCCGTGAGTTTTCGCGCGGACATGTCGTGCACGAGCCCTTCGATAAAGCGGAGTCGATTTTCCTCGTTGAATCCGGTGAAGTCCGGGTTTTTCATATTTTTGCGGACGGCAGTGCTCGGATGCTGGACATCCTGGGGCATGATGATTGGTTTGGTTCGGCGGCCCTCGCCCAACTCCCAAGCTATGGCATTCGCGCGACGGCCACCAGCCCTTCGGCCATCTGGGTCATCCCTTCCAATGTGTTGCTCGGCGAGTTGATTCACCGTGGCGACTTGGGGGTCAAAATTATTGAGGAATTGGCGCGGCGGCTCAACCATGCATTGGTTCAGGCCAGCGACCTGATCTACCAGGATTGCCGTGTTCGGCTGATTAACACGCTGCTGCGATTCAGCCAATCCGCCGCCGCCAGCGAATCGGCCGAGGGAGTCGCATTGCGTATCACGCATTCCCAATTGGCGCAGGCCGTCGGAGCGGCGCGCGAAACGATCAGCTTGTATATCAGTGAGCTGCGGCAACAGAACGTTCTTCGCACCGGCCGCAATCGGGTATTCTTCAACCCCACGTTGCTCCGGCAGCTCGGCGAGACCCCGCGCGCACTCGCCGGCGGAAGCGATGTCGCCAATAACCATCCATCGCCACTTGTGCATTAAAAAAATCAGATGATGCCGCGAATCGCGACCTGTTACGGCGCGGTGGGCTGCTTGTAGGTAATGGTCCTGTTGCGTCCGGTTTCCTTGGCCCGATAGAGGGCTGAGTCCGCCTGAACCAGCAGTTGATCTCCGCCCGCCGGGAGGTTGATGATTCGCGATGCAATACCCACCGACATGGTGACGCCCTCGTTGCGGCGGAGAATGATGGCCGATCCCTGACGGAATTCTTCCGCGATACGGCTCACGACTTGGCGAGCCTCCTCGGCGGAGGCATGGGGAAGCAAAAGCACAAACTCATCGCCTCCATATCGCGCCGCCACGTCCATTTTTCGCATGTTGGCCAGGACGATTTTGCCTGCCAGCATCAGAAGCTGATCACCGGCCACGTGGCCATATTTGTCATTGAGTGTTTTGTATTCGTCCAGGTCGATCATTACGCACGAGAGATCATGGTCCGTGCGTTCACTTTCCGCGAAGAGTTGTTCCAGCACCCGGCTGAAATGCCGGCGGTTGTAAAGGCCGGTCAGCGGATCGGTTGCTGCTAGCTCTTCCACCATCTTCAGCGATTTTTCGAGCTGGGAATTCTTTTCCTGAACCTCGCGCAGGGCCTGTTCCAGTTCGGAACGAAGCAGGTCGTTTTCACGCATGACTTTGGCGACGATCAGGTTCTTTTCCACCACGAGGGGAATAGTGAACAGATAATCGCCAAACTTCACGACATAATCGGTCGCGCCTTTGCGGATCGCCTCAGCGGCAAAATGGCTCACGTTTTGACCGGTCACCATAATGACCGGGGTCAGGCATCGCTTGCGGACGTCTTCCAACAGCTTCATGCCGCTGACGTCCGGCAGATTGTAATCCATCAGAATCAGATCGAATTTGCTCAGGTCGTAGCGCATGGCCTCTTGGCCTGAGCCTACCCCTTCGACGCTGTCAGGCCCGAAATGGTCCTCGAGCGTCTCGCGGATCAATTGCCGCTGATCGGGGTCGTCTTCGATAATGAACAACTTAAATTTTTCCACTTTTCCAGCACTCCAAGTTGCACGATCGCGTGTTTTCGCGTGAGCTTTGCTGCCGCGTTTCTGCGATCCGCAACCCCCTTGTCATTCACCTACGATACGTCCCTAACACCGGCAATAGCGTTGTTGGGTGCCCCAGTGACCATGGGCCATTTTGATGGCGCCTTCAACCCCGTAGCTTTTGCCTGTCTTTACAAATCCGCGTTTATTCCTTTGTGGACGGTTTGGCCTCCGTGGTGGGAATATGGTGGTCCGGATATTGGTGAACCGTCAGCCAATAGTTCGTGCTCATGATCACCGTCTTGATGAAGTGGTCCGCGCTGGCCGGCTTGATCGTATAACTGTTGGCACCGGCCTCTGCAGCCAGGCGCATCTGCGCCTCGTCGGTGACGCCGGTCATCATCACGACGGGAATGTCGCGAAGGTCGGGATTGGCCTTGATTGCCTTGAGCACGTCCAGCCCGTTCATTCCGGGCATCTCGATGTCGAGGTAAATCAACCCCGGCCGCGGGGCGTTGGCCCATTCCCCTTGGCGGAGGAGAAATTCCATCGCTTCACCGCCGTTGGCCACCTCGAACACGGAATTGCTCACCCTGCTTTCGGTGATGGTGTCCCGAATCAGCAGACGGCAATCCGGGTCGTCATCGACCAGCAAGATGTTGATCGCGGTTTCGGGCACCGAGGCGCGCCGCCTCATCGGAGATGAGGTTTCCGGGGGAGACCCTTCATTGGAGTCTTCACCAAGATTGTTTTCCGAATGATCCATCGAATTCAATGCCATAAAAAATCCTTCCTCTAAACTGGCGAACCGGCGCCAGCTCCTTCGGTCGGCTGTGAGCCGGCGACATACTGCCCACCGATCGTAAAACGAAACGTGCTTCCCTGGCCCAATCGGCTTTCA
>CAZCKE010000450.1:0-3619 GCA_964499005.1 uncultured Tepidisphaeraceae bacterium | reverse complement strand
CAGAGCCTAAACGCGTCCACGGCCAGAGGCCGTGGTTTCAATCAGTAATGACAAAGGTCTGGCTGGCCGCCTTATTCGGATTTCGTCATTCTGGCTTCATTCGAATTTCGGGATTCAAGCTTCCTGCTCTGTTTAGGCTCAAATCTCTGAACAACTGGCCGCGGGGCATTTTGGCCGATATGATCGGCGGTTTAGCAACATTCCCATGGCAAACACGATGCACACTGATTTCATGGCGTGGCTGGATCAGCACCGCGGGCGGGCGTTTGATCTACATCAGGAACACCTCAACCCGGCTTTCGTGAAGATGTTGAGGGCGATCGGGTTTGATAAGCGCTACGTCCGGGGGGAAGGGTGCTACCTGTTTGATGATGAAGGGAATAAGTACCTCGACCTTTTGACGGGCTGGGGCGTATTTGCATTGGGGCGGAACCATCCCAAGATCAAATCGATTTTGCAGCAACTGATGGAGATGGATCGGCCCAATCTGATCCGCATGGATTGCAGCCTGCTGAGCGGCCTTGCGGCAGAGGCGCTGACCCGGCATACGACCGATTCGCTCTCGCGGGTGTTTTTCACCAACAGCGGGACGGAGACCGTGGAGGGCGCGTTAAAATTCGCCCGCTGCGCGACGGGGCGGCAGGAGATCGTTTACTGCGATCATGGGTTTCACGGGCTGACGTTGGGGTCGCTGTCGGTCGATGGGGCGGAATTTTTTCAGGAGCGCTTTGGGCAACTGGTGCCGGGGAGCCGGAAGGTGCCGTTTAATGATCTGGCGGCGCTGGAAAAGGAATTGAGCGGAAAGAAGGCGGCGGCGTTCATCGTCGAGCCGGTGCAGGGAAAGAGCTGTGAAGTCGTCGCGGATGGGTATCTGGCCGAAGCGCAGCGGCTGTGCCGCAAGTATGGGAGCTTGTTGATTGTCGATGAAGTGCAATGCGGGCTGGGGCGGACGGGAAAATGGTTCTGCTTTCAGCATTGGGATGGGGTCGAGCCGGACATTTTGTGCACGGCCAAGGCGCTCTCGGGCGGGTATGTGCCGGTGGGCGCGATCATTACCACGCCAAGGATCATGGACAGCGTCTTCAGCTCCATGGAGCGGTGCGTGGTACATTCCAACACCTTCGGGCAGAACGACATGGCGATGGCGGCGGCGCTGGCGAGCCTCTACGTGATCGAAGAGGACAAACTGGTCGAGAACGCGGCGGCGATGGGCGAGTATGTGATGACCCAGCTAAAGCCGATCGCTGAGAGATGCCCGTTTGTCTCGGCAATCCGAGGCAAGGGGCTGCTATTCGGGATCGATTTCAAGCGCCCCGAATCCTCCATCAAGCTCAAGCTCGCGTGGGACATGCTGCACAAGCTCAACTTCGGGGTTTTCGGGCAGATGATCATCATCCCGCTGCTGCAAAAACATCGGATTTTGACGCAGGTGGCGGGGTATCACACGGAAGTGATCAAATTTTTGCCGCCGATGACCATCACCAAGGAGGACATGGACTGGTTCCTGGGAGCGATGGACGATGTCCTGACGGACGTGCAGCGGGTGCCGGGGGCGGCGTGGGAGACGGTGACCGGGCTGGCCAAACGGGCAATGCTGGCGTAATCCAATTCATCTGGAATTTTGATTTTTGATTTTTGATTCTGTATAGCGTCGGAACTGCGACGGCCATGCATGTGAGAATCGAGAATCGAAGGTCCAACGCAGCCTCTTATCGAGCAGGCTTTGCGCAGCGGCGCATCCTGATGCTCGTCTTGAAGATCGCGTCGCATCCCTGGAGGGCGCTGGCGGTCGTGGCGGCATCGCTGGCCATCTGCGTCGGGGTGGCGCTCGCGTTCCTCACGATCTCGACGGACCAGAACAAGCTATTTTCAGACCAGGTCGGGTTTTTCCGGGATTATCTGCAATTCATCGATCGCTTTCCGGAAAACGAAGCGGTCTACGTGGTGATCGAAGAGCGAAATCCGAACAATCCGCCGGTGCTGGAACGATGGACGGACTTGGCGGATCGGATCACGCAACGGCTGAACGGAATGAGCGGCGTGGTGATGAGCGCGCGGAGCCGGATTCCGCTGGACGAATTGGGGAAGCAGGGGATTCTGTTTGAGGATATTTCGAAGCTGCCGGCGGAAATGGAGGATGCCAAACGATTTGTCCCGCTGGCTCGGTTGTGGGGCGAGAATCCGGATGCGGCCAGTGCGCTGCTGGGGCGAATGCCGATGGAACGGTTTTTGACGGGGGCATCGATCGCCGGAGATGATGAGACGGCGGGGTTTGTGAAATCACTGGCGGACTCGTGGAACAAAGCCATTGCCGACCCGGCGATTCCGATGCGCGTCGGCGCGGGCGTGGTCGACCTCAAGCAGTTGAGCGCGAAGGACCCCTCACAGTTGGGCTACTTCTACGTCCCCAATGAGCTGGATCGAACGCGGCATCGGATTCTGGTGCGCGTATACCCCAACCGCCAGCGGCTTTTCCGGTCGCTGACGGCGATCACGGAGACGGTCAGCGAGATTCGCATCGCGGCCGGCGAAGAGGCGAAAGCATTCCCCGAATTTTCAGTCGGGGTGACGGGCCGTCCCGCGCTGGACGCCGACCAGATGCGAACGACGGACTCGGATTCCAATCGCGCCGAGGCGATCGCGCTGGTGGCGGTGTTCATCGGAATGGTCGTCATGCTCCGATCGGTGTGGCTGGCTCTGGCGGCGGAGATCGCGCTGGGGGTGGGGATCGGTTGGACGTTTGGATGGGCCACGGTGTCGGTGGGCGAATTGAACCTGTTGTCGCTGGTGTTTTTGATCGCGCTGATCGGGATCGGGATGGATTACCTGGTGCAGATTCTCAGCCGCTATCGGCTCGAAGCGCGGCGGTATTCAAGGCCGGGGGCGATTTGGGTGCGGGTGTTCCGGTATGTGGGGCCGCCGATTAATACCGCGTGCCTGGGAGCGGCGGGAGCGTTCTTCGTCTCGATCTTCACGGATTTTCGCGGAGCGGCGAACCTGGGCGTGATTGCCGGGGGAGGTCTGATTTTGTGCCTGCTGGCGGGCTACACGGTGTTGCCGGCGATCTTGACGATTTTCCCGCCCAGGCTTCAACCGTACGAGGCGTCGAGGCGGTATCGAGAGCCGCCCAAGCAACGAGGAATCGGCCGGCTGCTGATGCCGGGGCTGTGGATCGCGGCGCTGGTGGGGATTTTGCCCTTGGCAGCGCAGACGAAATTTGATCCGGGGTTGATCGATTTGCAGGTGCCCACGCTGGAATCGGTGAAGCTGATCAACACGTTGCAGACCTGGTCGGCGGTGGTCTTGTCGAAGGATTTGGGGAAATTGAGAGAAGCCAAGGATGAAACGGCGGGGCTGGCGCCGGTGGCATATACAGAGAGCGCGCTGAATGCCGAAGATAATGCGAAGTGGCTGGGGGAACACGGGCAGGGACTTCCGGAAATTCAATGGACGACGCCGACGGCTTTGGGCGCGGAAGATTTGCCGACGATCGCGAGCAAGGCGCGGACGCTGGCGGATCGGTTTGCGGCGGGGAATGCGAGCGGCATTGGAGCGGATGCGGCGGGGGGGCGGAGGGAATTTGCCGGGGCACGGGGGCAATCGAAATCGCCGAAGGATG
>CAZCKE010000449.1:0-3620 GCA_964499005.1 uncultured Tepidisphaeraceae bacterium | reverse complement strand
GACGCGAGCGATGAAGACCAAATTCCCGCTGACTGACTCCGAAGCGTAATTGAATTGGTCGGTGGTTCCCCAGATATCGGCGCCGCCGCCGCTGAGGGTCCACACGCCGTTGGCAACGGTGGCCGAGCCGATTTTGCCGGGCGAGCCGATATCCAGGTCGGCCCAACCGGCGGGCAACCCCGAGGTTGGGGAAGTGGCGACAGCGGCAGCTTCGTTCGACGCGGCGCTTTCGGCCGGCAGGACGGGCACCTCATTGATGTTCGCGTTGACGGCCGTCACGATGTAGTAATACGTCACGCCCGCCAGGACGGAGGTATCGGAATAGGTCGTCCCCGAAGTGATGGTGGCCAGGGGGGTGGTTGCTTCCGCGCCGGACGCCGTGCCGCGATAGATGTTGTATTGCAACGCGCCGGCCGGCGCCGTCCATGAAAGATTCACCGCGCCGCTGATGGAACTGGCCGCCAATCCTGTCGGTGCAGTCGTGATCGTTGTGGCGTTCACACCGGCGAAGTCGTTACTGCCCGAGACGTTGTACGCGACGATGTGGTATTCGTAAAAGTTCCCAGGCGTCAGGCCCGTATCCGACCAGTCATATGGGCTGGGCGCGGTCCGTGATGTTGGCGGCAGTGACGCGATCTGGGTAAATGCTCCATGATTAACGGCGCGGAGAATGTGATAGCCGTCGGCCAGGTGCCCCGCATTATCCTGCCAACTGATGTCAATCTCGCTCGTGGTGACATTGGTCACGATCTGATTGGTGGGTTTGGGCGGTGCGATGGGTATGGTGACACTCGCGACGTTGGAGTTGCCCGAATCCCCGGCCGAGTTGAATGCGCGCAGCCGGTAAAAGAACGTGCTGCCCGGCGCCAGGCCGGTTGCAATATCCGTAAAGCTATTGACCGTCGCGGGCAGCGTTTCGGTGATGAGATTCTGGGTGAAACCCGCATCGTTGGCGCGATCCAAATGGAACCCGGTCTGATTCGTTGAATTGTTGGTCCACGTCAGATTAACGGAAGTCGCTGAAGCGGGGGTTGCGCCAAGGCCCGAGGGGGCGTTAGGAGACACCGACGCGGTGGTGGGGGAGTAAATCCAGGAGATAATGTCCTGCGTGGTTGTCAGCTTCCCGGTCGCGCCCGTGAATCCGACAAATCCCGTGGCACTGACTATCGTTGAAGAAATATTGATCGCGTAAGTATTGGTGGCCGATTGGCCGTTCACCGTGTCGAGGATCGTGACGCCGAGGTTGGCGCCATCATAGGCCATCGTGACTTGGAAAACGTGCCCATTGTGGAAGTCAACTCCGGCGGGAGCCAAACTGATGGAGCCGATATTTGTGGGCAATGCGCCGTTGATGTACAAGCCAGTGGAACTGAATCCCTCGCCGTTGTTGTTGTAGAGATCGAACTTAACGGCCACACTTTTAAGAATGTTGGCGTAGCCCAGGCCGCTGCCGTCGTTGCCGACGGCATTGGGGCCGGTGTTCTGAATCGTAAAAGTGAATCCATCGGCCGTATTGGCTCCGCTGGTTGACTGGAACGTAAATTGAGTCTGGAAGTGTGTGATATCCAGGGCTGTGGTGGAGAAGGCGGAGTGATTTTCATTGGTCCCGCCATCAGTCAAGCGCAGATGAGTTCCGTTGATGCTGGAGCCATTGAGCTTCATTTGGGAGGTCGCGCCTACGAAACCGCCCGAGAAATCAAGTCCGCCCGTTTGGGAAGGCGTCGTGGCGCTGACGATGTTGGAATAACCTGAAGTTCCCACGCCATTCGAACCGCGGATGCGGAAGAAATAGGTTGTTGCGACGTTCAAGCTGCCGATGGCCAGAGAAGTGGCGCCGGCCGGCGCGGTGGTGATCTGCGTGAAGTTGGCGCCATCGGTGGAGTCTTCGACCAAATAGCTGGTGGCGATATTGGGGGGAACGCTCGAGTCGCTCCAAGTTAAATTGATTGATGTTCCTGAAAGCGGCGCGGCGGCCAGGGCCGGCGCATTGGGGGCCGAACCGGCCGGAGGGGTCAAGCCGTAGACAACCAAACTATTCGATGTGCCGACATAGACTTCCCCATTGGCGACGGTGGGGACGGCAAATTTGACCACCGCGCCGAGCGCGTCGGCTCCGCCGGCTTTCTGGCCGCTGTTCCACAGTTCCGTCGCCAACGTATTGGCGTCGTAAGCGTGAATTTCATTGAGATTGCGGTCCATGAGCCAAACGATGCCATTGGTGGCCCCATTGGAGGAGACAACCGCCGAGCCGGGGAGATAACCGA
This sequence comes from uncultured Tepidisphaeraceae bacterium, assembly GCA_964499005.1. GTDB lineage: Bacteria > Planctomycetota > Phycisphaerae > Tepidisphaerales > Tepidisphaeraceae > CAZCKE01. Next base: position 1,356 of record CAZCKE010000449.1, on the reverse strand, counting down.
AATTATTGATGTCCGTTTGTGAAACCACCGAGAGCGTTCCATTGGAATTGATCTTGTACGCGAAGGCATGTCCGCTGTAGCCGCTGGTCCAGTAGATGGTGCCGTTGTAATAAGCGGCCGTGCTGAGAGCGCCGCTGATCATGACGGGGGGCGTGTTGTTGCCGCTGCCGTTGGGAACCGCGTTGAGGACGTTATCGTTGCCCACAGTGTATTTCCCCATGTTGTCTCGATCGATGACATAGATTTTGCCTTCCTTGCCCGCGGCCAGCATGAGATGGGGATGGCCCGGAATTCCGGCACTATCGGGCAAAATGATCGGCGCGCCCGAGCCGAAGTCGGAATCCGCCCCGTCCAACGCGTTGACGTTATAAGGAATGAAATAATCCAATACCTTCAATCCCCAGCCATTGGGTCCTTGGCTCGTGGGGGTGGTCGTCGAATCGGAGGTCATCTTAACCAGGGCTTCTTTGTAATTGGCATTGGTGGGGAAGCCCTGGGCGTTCAGAGAGGGCGCACTGCCGCTTCCATTCCCGGTCTCGAAATAGAACGCACTGCCATCGGATTCGAAGACCAAACGACCCCCACCCTGCCAGACACCCGCCAGACCGTTGTTGGGCGATGTGTTAAAAACGCCGGTCAATTTGAAACCGGTCGTGATAATACTCGAGACGTCCCACTTGAGGACCCATCCGTGGTAGGGGCCGTTGTCGCCGTGGGAAGCCCAGGCGACGTAGATCGAGCCGTTTTCCAGTGTGATCGCGGCTCGTTGCGCTTCCCGCAGAGCGTTAAATTGCACCACCTTATTGCCGGTGCCGTTATACGGATCGATCGTGTTCCCATCGCCCGTGCCGTAGACGTAGATCTGGGTATTGTTCGTGGTCGATGTGCTGTCGCCGATCAGGTACGGTGTGGCGACATCGGTTCCGTCGCTGGTCTTAATGGCGTGCAAACGCTGCACGTAGTGGGCGACGCCGCCGATCATCTCCTTGGTCTTGACCGACAGGTATATAATATTGGTAGTGGGATCGATGACCGGGGTGCCGGTGATTCCGATTTCGGGATTGATGTCGCTAGATCCTGTATCGGCGGAGGGGACGGTCGTGATCGACGTAGCCCCCAGCGTATTATTGGAAGGGTTGCTCGCATCGAGGAATGTGCGTTTCCAGAGAATTTTGCCGCCGGCAACGCTGGCGTCGATCGCGTACAGCGAGTCGTGTTCCGTGGCGACGAAGACGACGTCGTGAACGCCCGCGGAGCCGGAGGTGGTGTTGGGGCCGGCGGCGATCGTTATGCCGGTATCCACAAGCGGCTCGGCGTAGACTTGGCGGTGTACGGGCGGGGCGAAAAAGTTGGCCG
>CAZCKE010000448.1:0-3643 GCA_964499005.1 uncultured Tepidisphaeraceae bacterium | reverse complement strand
CGGACTGCTCGATCGTGAGCGCGTCCGCGCCCGTATACGTCGTCGTCAGGTTGACCTGCGGCGGCAGGATCTGCGGAAACTGGGCGATGGGCAACCCGAGGAGCGACACCACGCCCACGAGGACGGTGATGATCGCGATGACCATCGCGACGATGGGGCGTCGAATGAAGAAAGCGGACATCGGCGAACCTCCCGCGCGCTACTCGGTTCTTCGGCGCCGGCGCGGCGCTCGCCGAGACGGCGGACGACGCGGCGCTCGGAGCGTCGGGCGCGGCCTTGACCACGACCTGCGCGCCGTCGGAGATCTTCTGGATGCCTTCGACGACCACGCGCTCTCCTTCGGTCACCCCGCTCTTCACGATGGCCGAGCCCTGAGCGCTCGGGCCCACCTCCACGCGGCGCAGCTGCACCTTGTCGTCGGGGCCGATGACGCCGAGCGAATAGGTGCCCTGGACGGAGAGGAGGGCCTTCTCGGGGACGACGAGCACGTCGTGGCCCGCGTCCTCGCGGCGGATGCGGACGCGCCCGTACTGGCCGGGGCGCAGGAGCCGATCGGGGTTGGGAAGGAGCGCCTGCACCTGGATGGTGCCGCTGCCCGGGTCGATCTGGCGATTGGTGGAAATGACGATGCCGCGGTGCGGGTAGGTGCTCCCGTCGGAGAGCACGAGCTCGAGCCCGGGGTCGCCGTTCTCCGCGGCCTGGCCAGCGCCCAAGCGCGCGAACTGCTTTTTGGCCCACGCGAGGTCACGCTGGTCGAGCTGCTTGAAGCGATCGGGATACCGGACGTAGTCGACCTCGCTCATCGGGAAGTTCACTCGGACGGTCTCGGTCGACGAGACCGTGGTGAGCAGCGTGGGCCCGTCCTGGCCGACCAGGTTTCCCACCCGCACGAGCGCGATCCCGGCGACGCCGTCGAGCGGCGATTGAATCCGCGTGTACGAGAGATTGAGCGCGGCCTGCCGGAGCTGCGCGTCGGCCGCCTGGACCTGCCCGTCCGAATCCGCGAGGTTGGCGGCCGCGTTGTCCACGTCCTGCTGCGAGACCATGCCGGACTTGGCGAGCCCCTGGTCGCGATCGAGCTGGACGCGGTTGTGCGCCTGGTTCACCTTCGCCCGCGTGAGCGCCGCGCGCGCCGCGTCCGCCGCCGCGGCGTACTCGGTCGCCTCGATCGTGAAGAGCGTGCTCCCGGCCTTGACCGACGAGCCATCCTTGTAGCCCTGAGTCTGCAGGTACCCGCGGACGCGGGCCCGGATATCGGCGTTGTCGTAGCCGTCGATCGTGCCGATGGCCTCGACGTAGAGAGGTACGTCGCGCCTCGCGACCGCCTTGACGTAGACCGTCGGCGGCGCGGGCGCCGGCGGCGGCTTCTTGGCGTCACACCCGCCGAGGGCCGCCACGGCGATCGCGGCCCAGAGGGCGGCGCCGCCCCAGGTTTTCCATGTACGGTTCAATAGACACACTCCGCGTTGGTGAGCACCGCAGTCGCACGCGCTTGCCCTACCTGGAAGTCCAGCAGGGCGAGCGCGATCTCCGCCTGACGCAGCGTCTGGGCGGACGTGACGAGGTCCAGGCTCGTACCGAGCCCCTTCGCGTAGCCTTCCCGCGTCCGCCGATCCACCCGCTCCGCGACCTCGCGCTGGCGCCGGGCCACGTCGCGCGTGGCCTGGAGCAAGCGCACGGCACGCTGGGCCCGTGCGGAACCGGTGATGGCGTCGATACGCGCCGCGACGAGCGCCTGGCGGGCCTGCTCGACGGCGGCTCGGGCGTCGCGCAGGGCTCCGTAGCGGGCCCCGCCGTCGTAGAACGGGAAGACGACGGCTCCCTGCACCGACCACAGCGCGTTCGGACCCAGATTGGCCTCCGTCGAGTAGCTCGCCTGGGACTGGAGCGTGAGCCACGGGGCGAGCGCGAGCTCCGCGTCGTGGACCGCGCGCTCCGCGAGGCCCACGCGGTCGTGCGCGGCCCGGATGTCCGGGCGGCGCTCGATGTCGTCGTTCAAGCGGCAGGTGCGCGCGACCGCCGCTTCGAACTGCTCGAGGTCGAGGTCCCCCGGCGGGGCGATCGCCACGGGCGAGCCGAGCGCGCTCCCGAGCGCCTCGCGGGCCTGCAGCAGCGACTCGTCGCCCTGGAGGATGAGCGTGCGGGTCGACTCCAGGTCCCCGAGCGCGCGGTCGACGTCGAGCGCGGTGCCCTGGCCGAGCTGCAGGCGCGTCTGGGTGAGCGTCAGGCGCTCGAGCGCAGAACGAAGCCCCACGCGATTGAGGTCCGCCACGCGGGCGCTCGCGAGCGTCGCCAGCATCGCGTCGATCGCGGCCCCCGCGATCAGCCTCCGCCGGTCCTCGAACGACAACCGCGCGACCTCGATGTTGCGATCCGCCGTGCCCACGCCGTAGATCGCGCGCGGGTTCAGGATCGACCAGCCGAGCGTGGCCCCGAACGTGAAAAGATCGTTCGGCGGAGAAACGAACGAAACCGCCGGTACGGTCGGGATGGTGACCGTCTCGGTCGAGAACTGATGGACGTAGCTCACCTGCCCGGTGAGCGTCGGCAAGACCGCGGCGAGAGCAATTCGCCGCTGCGCCTGCGCGCGCTTCACGGCTTCCGCGCTGGATAGATAATCAGGCGACTGGGAGCGGATGAGCGCGAGCGCGTCGTCCCAGCTGCCGATCCGGTTCGCGGCCTCCGGCGGAGGGGCGAGCATCGCATCGTGGACCTCGGGCGGCTGGCTCCCTGCCGCCGGGGCCTCGGCCTGCGCATGCGCGAGGCGCGGCAAGACGAGAGACGCTACCGCGAGCGCGACGAAGGCGCGCAGCGGGATATGGGTGAGCACGGATGACGTCACGCGGTGAGGCTTGCTGGCTAGCATTCCAAAGGAGTCGGTGGGTGGTGCGATGCCGTGTAGGCAAGGAGAGTTGCGCGAACCGTTTGAAGCGGCGCGCGATGTCCGGAACGTTTCGCGCACAATCGTGTAGCCAAGGGGCTCCGTGCACGTGCCTTCCGTGACCCCTGTCGCATCCTCGCCGTACCGCCGCCTCGCCTCTTGCGCGGTCGCGCTCCTTCGCGCGCCCCCCGGTGCTCGCGACGCGTGGTGGGTCTTCGTCCTTGCGCTCGTCGTCCGCGCCGCGTTCGTCGCCTGGGCTCGCTCGCGTTTCCCCGCCGCCGAGGACGGCCACTACTACGACACCCTCGCGCGGCGGCTGGCGTCCGGCGCCGGCTACACATGGGCCTGGCCCGATGGGACCGTCACCTACGCGGCCCACTACCCGGTCGGCTATCCCGCGATGCTCGCGCTCGCTTACGCGGTCTTCGGCGCTTCGGTGGGCGTGGCGATGGCGATCCACGCCGTGCTCGGGGCGGCGAGCGCGTACGGCGTCCATCGCATCGTGGCGCGCGAAGGCGTGGCCCGGTGGAGGCCGATCGCCGCGGGGGTAGCGGTCGGGGTCCATCCCGCGCTGGTGCCGTATACGGCGGCGGTGATGACGGAAGGAGTGACGGCGTCGTTGTGGGTCGTTGCCGCGGCGCTGGCGGTCCGGGCGGGACGGGGATGGGGAGGGGGAAGGGAGAAGGGAACGGGCGGCGAGGCGGGGACGGGCGCGGGCGCGGGTAGGGGCACGGGCACGGGCGCGGGCACGGGGACGGGGAC
>CAZCKE010000447.1:0-3657 GCA_964499005.1 uncultured Tepidisphaeraceae bacterium | reverse complement strand
CCGGCTCGACGCTTGTTTGCCAGCTTCCCGGAGCCTATCGCAGGCTTCCACGCCTTTCGTCGCCTCTCGATGCCAAGGCATCCACCATACACCCTTAGTAGCTTGACTCCATTTATCGATCACCGGGTTTCTCACTCTCAATCTCCTCCGCACAACCTCGATTTGTGGATCGAGGCCGCTCGTCGAAAATCTCCACTGATGTGCTCACCGGGCGGGTGAGGGTTGCGATCGTCAACTGCCCGATCGCCGATCAATAACGTGCCACCGGAAACTCCCGTCATTCCTTTCGAAACAACGCTCATCTCCGTATATCGCCAAAAAGGTGCTCGACGATTTCTGCCCGAGACCAATCAAATCCGGGCTGAAACAGCCCGGCTCGGATTGACGTCTCCAGACGGAAAAGACCAAAAACCAATGGGCAGAAATCGCGATGGTTTACTTTGCTATAAACCTTGAACCTCGTATTCACTTTTCAAAGAGCTTCTCAAAAACGGCTCCGGATCAACTTCATCCGGCTCTGAATTTGAAATCCCGCCAAACGCGGGTCAGGGCACCGCCGTGGCGATGATCTGACCCAAATTCGGCAAGCAACCGCCCAACCCTGGCGGTTGTTTTTTTAATTCCGTCGCCGGCTCGCGGCGACCTGTATTTTCAAGGGGTCACTACGAAAGACGGCCAGAATAAACGACTTGCAGTGTGATCAAACCTGTTTTCCTTCTGTCTTGCCTCGTTTTAGACACTCGACTCCATGGCCCATTTGCCAAGGGTCGGGGAGTATACGCAGCTATTTCGTCTCGTCAAGCCATGTCCCTAGAATTTTCCTAGAACAACGCTAACAATACGGCAATTATCTGTACGAGCAACAAAGAGTTAGGGTTCTGGGACGCTGATATTCAGGCTACCAGGGAGATTTCGTCAATCCGTTAGGAGCGACACTCATCAGCTTGGTACCCTCCGATAACTTGAGCTAATCTCCATTTCAACATGGCTGATTCCGATTTTCGACCTTCTTCCCCCGTCGTTGCGCCCGCCTGCTTTCATCTGGACAAGATCCCGTTTGCTCTTTCGCTTGAGAACGAGGCATTGTCTGTTTCGATGGATGGGCCGCAATCTCTGACGCTGGAAGCGCCGCCGAGAACAGATTTGTTTATCGCGTCCGATGGCGCCAATCCGACGGACCACTCACCCCGGCTGATGTTCCGGCCGAATTCACAGTTCATCCTGACGGCCAAAATCCGCCCCACGTTTCGGGCCAAATGGGACGCCGGGGCACTGCTCATCTACAACGACTCGTCTCACTTCGCGAAGTTCTGCTACGAAATGGATTATCGCGGTGATAGCCGGATCGTCAGCGTTGTCTGCAATGGGACGGCAGACGACTGTAATTCCATGGCGGTGCCGGGGGGAAGCGCATACTTGAGAGCCGTCGGGAATGTGACCCGAGACGTGGCAACTTTCTATTTTTCTGAGAATGGGAAATCGTGGTTTCTGATCCGCACATTTCGACTTCATCGGGCGCAAAACCTTCGGATTGGTTTTTGCGCCCAGTCTCCCGCCGGCGAGGGGTGTCTGGTTCGATTTGAAGAGATCGATTGCCAGTTTCGAGCGCCCGCTGATTACTGGGCGGGGGACTGAATCCGCGCTCTTGAGGAGCTGGGCTACGCTATTGCCGCGGCACGATGAACTATTGCGACACCCGGCTCGCGGCAGGAACGCTTGAATCGGGGTTGGTCGCGGGCCGGGTCGTCGGAGGGGTGTCATCCACATCGTACAAATCCTGATCCTTCGCGGGCGTTGCCTGAACTGGATGAATTTGGCTCTCGCGGTGCTGGAGATAGGCGTCGCGGGTGAAAACATAGGGATCGATAGCCGCTTCGTTGCGAAAGCGGGCCAGCAAATCGCCTTGTGAGCGCGCGTTGGCCGTTTCGACCACATCGAGCGGAATATCGACCGCCAGCGGCGTGCTGACCCAAAAGAGGGGATTGGTCACGAGCCCCACCCCAATGCCCGGCACATCACGCAACGTCAGCGGCCCCACGACCGGGATCAACAGGTAAGGCCCGGGCCCGACGCCCCAGATTCCCAGCGTGATTCCGAAATCATTCTTATTTTTGGGCCGATTCAATCTCGTGCCCACGTCGAAAAGGCCGCCGATGCCCAACGTGCTGTTCACCGCCATTCGTTCCAGATCGTGCCTCCCCTGCCGAAATTTGCCCTGAAGAAAATCGTTGACGATGACGTTCCCGTAATGCAGATTATTGAAACCATTGTCAATGCACGTTCGAGCAGGCTTGGGGAAGATCCCTTCATAAATCTTCGACAGGGGTTTGAGCACCCACTTGTCGATGTCTTCGTTGAGTTTGTAGAGAGACCGATTGGTTTTCTCGTACGGATCTGGGTTTTCAGGGTTTGCGGCGCAAGAGACCAACAAAGTCATGGCGCAGAGGGCTATTAACCTGAGCCATCGGCGAAAAATGATTTTTGTTATGGAGTGGATCAAAAAACCAGGTGATTGTGTGTGACACGAGAAAATCTTGACCCCTGTAACCTTTCGCCTACTTGTCGTCGTCTGCGTTTTTATCGCGAAGGAGCTGAAGCAAATGATCGAAGCCGTCGTTTGTCATGATCTCCTTGAACTGCGAGCGGAAGTTAGACACGAGGCTGACGTTGTCGATCGTGACGTCGATCACTTTCCATTGATTGTCGCGTTGACGTAAGCGGTAATCGACCTTGGTGATGTCTTGATTGGAGTTCTCGTGCTTGCTGCCGACGATGCGGGTCTGAATGGTCCAATCCCCGTCGGGCTCCTGGCGATCGGCGTCTACAATGAACTCCTCATTGGTATAGTCATCAGTCGTGTGAGCATAGGTCGCGGAGAGATGGTGCCTCAATTCCACGATGAACTGGGATCGCTGTGGATCGGAAAGGCCGCGCCAGTTCTGCGCCATCGTCAACCGTGAAAGCGTGGGGAAATCGATGATTTCGGCCGCGAGTTGCCGCATATTCTGGCTGCGCTGAACTTTGGTCAGTTGAGGATCGCGAAGAACCGCCTTGACATCGCTGAGCAGTTTTTCAATCCTCAATCGCGCCGACATCGTGGGAGCAGTTTTGTCCGTCGTAGGCTGCGTTGCAGGCGAGTCGCCCCATCCGCGGGCCGCCATCAACAGCAGTGCAAAAAAAGCAAGCGAACCGGTTTGTTTTAAGGCACTCATCACAAGTAACTCCCACAGTCACGGCTTGGTCGAGCTGTGATTGGTGATGCTATAGACCAACTTTCCAATCAATCGTTCGAGGACAACGGCCGATTCGGTGAACGCAATGCGATCGCCGGATTTGAGCGTGGCTTCATCATCGGCAGGCTGTAATTCGATGTATCGATCGCCCAGGATGCCGGACGTGACAATGGACGCTGAGGTATCGGTGAGCAACCTGAGCGTCTCATCGAGGTTCATATCGACACTGCCACGATAGTTTGAGTCCAATGAGATTTTGGAGATCTCTCCGACCCTGACGCCTGCAATCACGACCGGAGCGTGCACCGTCAAGCCGCCTATTTCGTCAAAACTGGCCGACAATTCCAAGCCGCCGCTGCCATGCCATTTAAAGCCGCCGATGCTGATGGAGAGATAAGCCATCGCGCTCAAGCCCGCCAGCACA
>CAZCKE010000446.1:0-3660 GCA_964499005.1 uncultured Tepidisphaeraceae bacterium | reverse complement strand
TTGAGCACGCCTTGATGATCCGCCCCAGCAGTTTCTCGGGCATCTGGCAGCCGTGCCAGCCGGCGCGTTCCCTGAACGTGCCGCACACGCGCGGGAAGTACCAGACGTTTTCCTCGGGCGTGAAACTCCCGACCGTGTCCTGCGGCCGCAGAATCCATGTATCATCCGGCAATCGACCCTTGGAATTGGCGCGCCCATCGGCATAGACCATCTGACGCGCCGACGGAACCCGAATTGCATCGGCGTTGAACGTGAAATTCTTGGGGTCTTTCACGAAATGAAAAAGATGCGTGTGGCTGCGGCTGAATTTGTGCCGGCAGTTCACGCCGAACGTGTAGTACCAGATCACCCAGCTCCGGCAAAATAATCCCAGCTCGTGCTGAAACGCGACCTTCAGCTCCGCCGCGAAATCATCCCCGATGGCCAGCCAGAAGGTTCCCGTCGGCTTGAGCGTTTTGATCAGTGCCGCGCCCCAGCGCTTGCTCCATGCCAGGTATTCATCCGCCGCCAGCTTGTCCTCGTAGACGTCGTATTTGTAACCGATGTTGAATGGCGGATCGGCAAAGGCCAGATCGACGCTGTCGGCGGCAATCTCCGCCATTCCCTCGATGCAGTCGGTGTTGTGCAGCTTGTCCAGTTCCATTGTTTTTTGATTGGCGCTGCCGCGCAGATTAACGAGTTGAAGATCGTCGTGTCAACGCGAGGTCAAATCTTCAACGCCTTGCAAAGCACTGCGTCAAACCACCGGTCAGGCAACAAGCGGCGCAGAAAGCCGATCAGTTTGGCATCGCGGCCGACAAGGACTCTCGTCGGGGCGCGGTGAGCCGTCAAACATCGTTCCACCACACGGGCGGCGCGCTCGCCGGGAATCGCGTGAGCGGCGGAGTCGGCGGCGGCTTTGACGATGGCATCGATAATCCGGCCATAAAGCTGTCGAGCGGCCGAATCAGCCGGAATTGATGTCGCCTCTTCACCCCCTTTGCGCCAGATTTCCGATTGCACGGCGCCGGGCTCTAAAAGGCTGATGCCGATGCCTTGGCCTCTCAGCTCAATCCGCAGGCCGTCGCTGAGGGCTTCCACCGCGTGTTTGGAGGCCGTGTAAGGCGTGAGGATCGGCTGGCCGACTTTGCCGGCGATCGAGCCGATCATGACGATCCGGGGCTGGCTCGAATTGCCGGCCGATACGTATTGACGCAACAGCGGGAGCATCGCCTGGGTGACGGCAATCTGGCCAAACAGGTTGACCTCGAATTGCCGCCGCCAATCGGCCAGGGTCACGAATTCGATCGGGCCGGCGACGGCGATGCCGGCGTTGTTTACCAGGGCACGCAGACCGCGCGGGCCGACGATCCCTTTGATTTGTTCTTTTGCCGCGGCGATGGAATCGGTGTTGGTGACGTCGAGCAGGATCCCGTGTAAGGATCCTTTGCCTTGAGCGGCCTGCTGCAGGTCGCGAGCGTCGTTTTCGCGGCGGACGCCGGCCAGGACTTCAAAGCCGCATGCGGCCAGGTGCAGGGCGCACGCCTTGCCGATTCCCGTGCTGGAGCCGGTGATCAGGACATGGCCCATCGAGGGGGAAGCTGAAGCCATGGCGTTCTCCTTGCTCTATCGAGCCCGCCGGCCCCATTTGCACATGGCCCGGATCACCGGGCCCAGGCTTCGCCCCAAAGGCGTCAGCGAATACTCCACGCGGGGCGGGATCTCCATGAAGATCCTGCGGCGGACCAATCCATCCTTCTCCATCTCGCGCAACTGCCTCGTCAGCATTTTAGGCGTCACCGAGGCCATCCGGCGGCGCAGCTCGGAAAAACGGGTCGGTCCCGGGGCGAGATGGTAGACGATCAGCACTTTCCATCGCCCGCCGATCGCCAGCAGGGTCCTCTCCGCCGGACATCGTTCCTCGCATCGAACCATGGAGCCCGCCTAATAGTATATTTTATATACTATGTCTACAAATCATAGCGACTTTACTTTTGAAATCCAGAAATCCTAAGATTCAGTTGTCGGAAATTTTGTTTGGGAAAGGTGAATCCTATGAACCGAATACTCGAATTGGTTGCGGATGAGGAAAACGGCCTGGCCACGGAAGCCCCGGCGCCGGTTGCGGCGCCGCCGGCGGATACCCAGCTTTTGGATGCCTATTCGCGGGCGGTGATCGATGTCGTCCGGGAGGTCAGCCCGGCGGTGGTAAAGATCGATGTGCAGTTTGCCCAGAGCCCTCAAAACGGCCGCGGCCAGCGAGGCGGCGGGGCGGGCGGAGGGTCGGGGTTTATCTTCACGCCGGACGGGTTCATTTTAACCAACAGCCATGTGGTGCATGGAGCCAAGCAGATTGATGCGTCGCTGCCGGATGGGCGGCGGTTTGAAGCGAGGCTCATCGGAGACGATCCGGATACGGATCTGGCGGTGATCCACGTGGATGGCGCTCATTTGCCGTATGTGACTTTGGGCGATTCGTCGGCCCTTCAAGTGGGGCAACTGGTGGTGGCGATCGGGAACCCGTATGGGTTTCAATACACGGTCACGGCCGGGGTCGTCAGCGCGATGGGGCGGAGCTTCCGGGCCAACTCAGGCCGGCTGATCGATAACATCATCCAGACGGACGCGGCGCTGAATCCGGGCAATAGCGGGGGGCCGCTGGTGGATTCACGCGGGCAGGTGATCGGCGTCAACACCGCGGTCATTCTGCCTGCACAGGGACTCTGTTTTGCGATCCCCAGCAGCACGGCGTCATTCATCGCGGCGCAGCTCATGCACTCGGGGCGGATCACACGCAGCTACATCGGGCTGGGCGGGCAGGATGTGCCGGTGCATCGGCGGGTGGTGCGGTACCACAAGCTGGGAGGGGATTTTGGGATTCTGGCAGTGCAGGTGGAGCCGGACAGCCCGGCGAGCCGGGCGGGATTGCGCGAGGGGGACATCCTCGTGGAATTCGATGGGACCGCGGTCCAGCGGATCGATCAGTTGCATCGACTGCTGACCGAGGATCGGGTAGGGAAATTCTGCGATCTGGTGATCCTGCGGGGCACGGAGAAGCTGACGCTGACGATTGTGCCGCAGGAAGCGCCGGCGCGCGGGGAGTAAGGGTCCGGGAAAAGGTGGTCACTGGAAGTAACCACGCCGGTGGGATCACTTGCCGGTGTCTTTGGGCTCGCCGACTTTGGTGTGCTCGCGGGCGCGGACGGCGAGGTCGAGTTCATCGGGGAGGTCGCGTTGGCCTTTGAGGGTGCCGGCGAAGACGACCCAGCCTTCCCAGGTGGCGACGATGAGGTTGGCGTGGATGTGATAGCGTCCGCCCTGAGCTTCGAAGCGAATGCCGGGGAGGTTGGGGTCATCGTGCCGCTCGATCAGGTCGGCTTCGCCCTGCTGTTTTTTCATCCGTGCGAGAAATCCGTCCAAAGCCAGGCTGTTGCTGACGGGAAGGGGGAGGCCGAAATGGATGACGCCGTAGGCGGTTCGGCCGGTGGGGCTGAGCCAGGTCTGCTCGGTGTGATCGGAGAGCTTTTCGAGGGGTTGGGGTTTCCAGCCGATGGGGGGTGAAACGACGGCTTGAACGTCGGAGTTGTAGGAGGGGAGTTCCAAGCCATGGGTCTTGGCGTCGGACCAACCTGCCCGCATGGCGGCAAGGGGACAACCATCCCCAGCATACCCAAGTGGCAG
>CAZCKE010000445.1:0-3667 GCA_964499005.1 uncultured Tepidisphaeraceae bacterium | reverse complement strand
AATCCTCGCCCGTGTCGGCGGCAACCTATCGTCCATCGAGACAGGCCTGGCGCCACAGGTGAGGACCCCGCAAACCACGCCGCCAGGCTTGCAGATCCGCCTCATCTCCCTCGCCGCCCCGGCCGCATCCGAGCAGATCGACAGCACGTCCCCCATGGCGACAACCAGCTCAAATTGCTCCGATTCCAATCCCGTCAACCGAACGATATCCGCTGTAAAAAGGGCTGCTTTTTCGGCATTTTTCGCGCTTCCCGCGATCTTTGCCCGCGTGGCCTCGATCATCGCCGCCGATTGGTCCACAAACGTCGTCGCAAAACCGCTTTTCAAAAACTTCAGCCCCCACTTGCCCGTCCCGCACCCCAGATCGCAGCATCGAGCGCCTGCATCGCGCGGCAAATACGGTTTGATCGCATCCCACGTCAGGCGATCGTAAAACTCCCAGTACTCGTCTTCGTACATCGCATCGTATTGCCGCGCCACCCGATCGTGATAACGCCGCGAAGCTTGACGGTCCCGCTTCTTCATCCGGCCACAGTCTATCGCTATCATGATCCGATGGACATCGCGCGCAAGCTCGCCGATCTGGGCTGGATCCTCCCCCCGCCTCCCAAACCCGTCGGCGCATACGTTCCGGCCGTCCGCAGCGGAAATCTCCTGTTCATCAGCGGCCAACTCCCTTCGCGTGATGGCCAGCTTCTGGCAACGGGGCCCGTCCCCTCCAGCGTTCCCCTCGATCTGGCGCGCCACGCCGCGGCGCAATGCGCGATCAATGCGCTGGCCATCGTCGCCGGGGAATTGAACAACGATTTCGATCGCCTGTCCCGCGTCGTACGGATCGGCGTGTTCGTACAGTCCGATGGCAACTTTCACGACCAGGCCAAAGTCGCCAACGGCGCCAGCGAACTGCTTCAAACGATCTTCGGTGATGCCGGCCGCCACGTCCGCGCCGCCGTCGGCGTCAACACCCTGCCGCTGAATGCCGCCGTCGAAGCGGAATTCCTTTTCGAGCTTCGCTGAAAAGCCGGCCGGCCTCGAAATTCCGCCCGGTCAACCGTTCATTCAATTTGATGGCTTGGTCTGCCCCCCACCCGCCGCATGCTCCAACATCTGTTTGTATTGATCCGAATACTTCCGTAATAGCGCGATGTTTTCCGCCGGCACGCTCTTGCTGGTCTCTTCCTCAGAATGCTTAAGCTGCTCCACCGCTGTCGCCAACTGCAACTTGGCCTGGTTGCAAGCGTCAATGTCCGCCTGTGCCTGGGCAATCCCCGCGTCATTGTCCGATTTGACCGATGCTTTCTCATCGTCCGAAACCGGGGACTCTGGATGAGCGGCCTTTTGGGCGGCGGCATCCGCCCTCGTCTGCGCATCATCACGCGCTTTCTTCGCCGCCGTTACTCGGTCTTGCGCCTCTCGCGCCACATCGTATGCTGCCTGGACCTCATTATTTTTATTCTGCACGTAGGCGTCACGGTCAGCACCAGTCACATCGGCCGGTGGATTCTTTGCCGCTTCTTCGGCAGCCTTGGCATCGGCCGTGTGCTGCTTAACCTCGTCCTCCGTCGACTTCACTTCATCATCGCGCTGCTTCACTTCGTCCAGCGCGGATTGCCGGTCATCCGTCGCCGCTTTGATCGCGGCCTGGCGATCGTCGTCGCTCATCACCCGGTTACCGTCTTTTTCCGCCTGCTGATACGTCGCCAATCGCTTCTGGGCATCCGCCAGCTTGTCGTCGTTTTCCCTGCTCTTTGCTTGTAATTCAGTTTGCCCCTTGGTGAAAACATCGTCGGCATACGTGGCCATTCCCCACGCTTCCACCGCGCGCTCGGCAACCCACTTGTATTCCGCCTCGCTGATGTGATGCTTGTCCAGGCACGCCTGCTGCTTCTTGTCGATATCCCCCACCGCTGTCATCTTCCCCGCGTCCGTTTTGGAATTGTTCACATCTTCGAGGATTTTCAGGGTGATGTCGTTCCAGTCGTTGGCCGTCTCCAGATAGAGCTTGAGTTCATCCTCCGTGATTTTCTTGTCTGCCGGATCTTTCCAGTCGGCCAGGACCGGTTGAACACAAATCGACGCCAGTACGATCGCCATTCCCATGAATCGACGCATGGCTTGCCGCTCCTTCTTGCTTTCGTCCTTTGTTTGCAGCCGACAATGCGCTCGCAACGCAAACCCGAGCGTTTTCGAAGATAGCCTATATTCCTGTCTTCCATTTAACCAGTTGCCACGCCCCGGCCTTTACGATATTCGTATCGACACCGTAGTCATAACGGTATCGTCCAAGGATTTGGATCATGGATGTGAACAGCCTCCGCAAGAAGCTCGCCGCCGTCTCTCAGGATCATCTCCTGAGGTTCTGGGATACCCTGGATCATTGCGAGAGACAGCCGCTCATCGGCCAGATTCAAACGCTTGATCTCATCAGCTTGGCCGAATTATCCAAGACATATGTCCGCGCTAAGACGACCACCGCGCTCCCCAAAGCGATCCAACCGGTCAACGCATTCCCCAAATGCCCTGACCCGCCGCGCAAAGCGTTATACGAACAAGCCGAATCCCGTGGCCGACAGCTTCTATCCGAGGGCAAAATTGGCGCCTTTCTCGTCGCCGGCGGCCAGGGAACACGTCTCGGTTATGAGGGCCCCAAAGGTGAATATCCCGTCACCCCCGTCAGGAACAAGCCCCTCTTCCAGGTCTTCGCCGAGCAGTTGCTCTCCCACGGCCGCCGCAGCGGCAGGACGATTCCCTGGTACATCATGACCAGCGACATGAACGACCTGCCCACTCGCGCGTTTTTCCAGAAACACAAATTCTTCGGCTACGAAGAGTCTGCCGTTTTCTTCTTTCAGCAGGGAATGATGCCCGCCTTTTCCATGGATGGCCGCATCCTCCTCGCCGACAAGGGTTCGCTGGCCCTCTCTCCCGATGGCCACGGCGGCAGCCTCCGCGCTCTCGCCCGCAGCGGCGCCCTGGACGACATGCGCAAGCGCGGCATCGAGCATCTCTCCTATTTCCAGGTCGATAACCCTCTGGTCCATTGCATCGACCCTCTCTTCATCGGCCTGCACGATCTCACCGCCAGCGAGATGTCCAGCAAGACCATCCCCAAATCCGGCCCCTTCGAAAAAGTCGGCAATTTCATCCTCGGCGACGGCGTCACCCAAGTCATCGAATACAGCGATATGCCCGAATCCCTTGCCCTTCAGACCAATCCCGACGGCTCCCTCCGATTCAATTCCGGCTCCATCGCCATTCACGCCTTGTGCATCAAATTCATCGAACGCCTTAACTCCGGCGGCAACCTCAAGCTCCCCTGGCACCGCGCTGAAAAGAAGGTTCCCTTCGTCAACGAAAAAGGGGAACAGATCAAGCCCGAGAAGCCCAACGCGATCAAACTCGAGCAATTCATCTTCGATGCGATCCCATTGGCCGAAAACGCCCTGGTTTACACCACCGAACGCGCCGAAGAATTCTCCCCCGTGAAAAACGCCGAAGGCAGCGACTCCCCTGAAACCTGTCGCCGCGACCAGGTTCGCCGCGCCGCCCGCTGGCTCCGCGCTGCCGGCATCGAACTCCCCATGCGTGGCCAAGACCCCGACGTCACCGTCGAAATCTCCCCCCTCCTGGCCGTCAGCGCCGCCGACCTCCGTGCCAAGCCCCCCAA
>CAZCKE010000444.1:0-3676 GCA_964499005.1 uncultured Tepidisphaeraceae bacterium | reverse complement strand
CGCTGCGGCCTTCGATGGCGAGGAATTCGCCCTGTTGCATTTCGAGGTTTAATCCCTTGAGAATCTCAATGCGGCTGTCGCCCATGCGGAAGGACTTGCGGACGTCCTTGGCGATTAGAAGCGGGGAGTTGGAGGAGGAAGATTGGGACATCATTCCCACCGCAGTGCCTCCACGGGGTTCATCCGGGCGGCGCGGATCGCCGGCACTACCGCGCCCAGCACCGAAGAAAGAATCGCCACTGAAACGATGATCACCACGTCCGATGTCTCCATCTGGTTGGGGATCGTGTCGAAGAGATAGGTTTTGGCGTCCCAGATTTTGATGCCGAGCTTGGCGGCCATCCAGGAATGGATGGTGTTGATGTTGTGGATGACCAGGTAGCCCAGCAGCAGCCCCATGCCGCCGCCGAGGATGCCGATGGTCAGGCCGTAACCCAGGAAGATTCCCGCGACGCCAGGGCCAGTGGCGCCCAGGCTTTTGATGATGCCGATGTCGCGGGTCTTCTCGACGACGATCATGAAGAAGATGCAGAAGATCAAAAAGACAGCAACGACGCTGATGATGGCAAAGAGGATCACCAGCAGCACTTTTTCATGCTCGACGGCGGAAAGGAAATCGGCCTGGCGGACTTCCCACGTCTCGGTGGTGATCGGATTTACGCCGGAACCCAGTTCCGGATATTTGGCGATGAATTGACCGACGACCGTTTCGATCTTGGACTGGACCGCGTCGGGGGAGAAGCCGTCCTTGAGTTTGATCTCGATCTGGTTGCACGTCGCGGGGGTTATCCCCTGCTGGCCGGTGTTGGCATCTGTGTAGGGCTGGGCGTTCATGCCCAGATATTTCTGAAGGACGTCAAAGGGAAGGTAGATCGTGTTTTGATCGACCAGAGCGACGCCGGTTTTGCTATCGTCGATGATCCAGGCGGGGATGACGATTGGATTTTCCAGCCCTTTCTCGACGTCCTGGACGTCGGGAACGACCGTGATGTGGACCCAGGCGTCATAAAGAAAATCGGGGCGAACGAGCTTGTTGTTTTCGTCGCGTTTGAAGGAGATGACCCCCGAGCCGATGATCACGCCGGGATATTGGGCGGGATCGCCCTTGCCTTTGGGGAATTGCTGGCGAAAGAGCTGGCGATAAGTGGAGTCGGCGTAAAGCTTGTGATCCCAGGACGGAAATGTCGCGGCCCTCTGTCGGATCGCCTCGGCATCGTCGGGATCGGGCCTTGTTGCCGCCATCTTTTGCAACTCGTCGGGCTGAAGATGGAGGCTTTTCACCCATCCGTTCACTTTGGCGATGCGATTGTCGTAGCCAATCACCTGAACCAGTTCGGGAATCTGGCCCCAGATGTTGATCACCGCCCCGGTATGAATCTGCGGAGCGGCAGCCTCCACCTCGGGGAGTTTCTCGAACGCGTCGATCATCTCGTCATAATGGCCAAAGCCGGCCAGCCCGCTGCGGGAGACGATCAGATCGCCGGAGAGCGAATGGCTCGTCTCGCGAAACATGCGGAGCCAGCCGCCCATGACGCTGATGACGACCAGCACCATGGCGGTGCAGAGCATGACGGCGATCAGGGAGACCCAGGCGATGCGGCGTTTGCGGAGGTATTTGAGGATGAGGAGGAGCTTGTACATGGGTACTGATGAGAGTAGAGAGACAAGAGATGAGAGAGAATGCCTGTTTAGCTCCTTTTTGTGATTCGGGCGGGACGGCGGCGCTCGTTGGTGATCATGGCGACCAAGAGGCTGATAATCTGGTTTAATAGCCCCAGACGATGGTGTACAACGTCTCCTCTGAAGGCGCGACGGCATTTGTAATACCAGTCGCGCGATTCTCGCGCAGATCCCAAGGCGTATTCATAAAACCTGGCGCGATCCGCAATCGAGCTGCGTGAATATCCCTCGCACACATTTGAACTGATATTGGACATTGCACGCGCCAACTGGTCGGCGAGATCACGGTAGAGCCGTTGTTTTGCCAATCGGGCAGTGTCGGCCCATGCCAGGTCGGAGAGAAAGAGTCCGATTCGATACGCTTCCACTCGCCATACCGGGTCGGAGCGAATTTCAACCGGGACATCCGCCTCCCATTGCTCGAAGGTCACATCGGACCGTCCTCTCTCATTTCTCGTTTCTCATCTCTCATTTGTCCTGCGGTTTCATCAACGGGAACAAAATCACATCCCGAATGCTCTCCGCTCCTGTCAACATCATGAGCACACGATCGATGCCCATCCCCAATCCCCCTGCCGGGGGCATGCCGTAGGTGAGGGCGTTGAGGAAATCGGTGTCTACCTTGTGCTGTTCTTCTTTGTCGCCGACCTGGTGGGAGAAATGTTTGGCCTGGACGTCGGGGTCGTTTAGTTCGGTGTAGCCGGGAGAGATTTCGACGCCGTTGATTGCAAGTTCATAAACATCGGCGAAAAAGTCGTCGTCTCGACAACGTCGAGCGAGTGGAATAATCGAACCCGGTACACGGGTGACAAATGTTGGATCGATCAATCTTGGTTCTAACCTTTCATAAATATCAACTAACTGCTCAGCAGGGGACAAAGACTCGAATTTGCTAATATACGAATTGTATCCGCTTGCAAATTCGAATTTATCCCAAGCCTGATCCGCCGTTTCCCATGTAACTGGAAGTTGCGCGCGTTGTGACTGAAGCAAATATTGATCGGCCCAAAACATAATTGCATATTTTGCAACGGCCGCTGGTATTTTTTCTTTGATGAATCGGTAACCTGTGCGATCTTCGACAAGTTCGGCCATAGGAATCCGGCACCAACGTTCACCGAGCGGTTTACTAGAATCGCCTTCTAAATTGATCTCGCGCCCGCTCGGATGCTTGATTCGCAATGTGCCAAAAACGGTTTGTGCCACATGACAAATCATGCTCTCTACTAATTCCGCCATCGTTTCCCAACTGCCGAACGCCTCGTAAACCTCGAGCATGGTGAACTCGGGGTTGTGGCGCGGGCTGATGCCTTCGTTGCGGAAGTTGCGCGAGAGCTCGAAGACGCGCTCCATTCCGCCGACCAGCAGGCGCTTGAGGTACAGCTCTGGCGAGATGCGGAGGTAGAGCTGCATGTCGAGGGTGTTGTTCTGGGTCACCACGCCGATCCGGCGCTTGACCCCGACCGGGTCGGCCACCACGTCCATCCCGGCCACCCAGGCCTGGCCGCCGGTGGGCAGCACCAGGGTGGTGAGCATGCCGATGGTGGTGGACTTGCCGGCCCCGTTCGGCCCGAGGAGCCCGAAGAACTGGCCGGAGGCGACGGACAGGTCCAGGCCGCGGACCGCGGGAACGTCACCGCGCGAGGATTTGTACGTCTTGCGCAGGTCCCGGGTCCTGATCGCGAGCCCGGCCGCGTCCTGCGCCGGCGTCCCGTTCGCTGCTGCCACTGAGGTTACCGCCATGACGTCAACCTACGTTGACATTTGATGGGTGTCAACTTGTGTTGACACTTCCCTGGGGGGTACCACGACAATCCGACGTCCGCCGTCACTTGCCGCGCTCCTTCCGTATCAGCTCGCTGAAGTGCTCGATCAGGTCGGTGAAGAACTTGCGGATGACCGGTTCGTCGGCCGGGTCCACGAAGCCGAAGGCGTCTCGCCACTGCGGTCCGGCGAAGGCGAAGTAGTCCTCGCAGACCTGGCGGCCCTTGTCGGT
>CAZCKE010000443.1:0-3680 GCA_964499005.1 uncultured Tepidisphaeraceae bacterium | reverse complement strand
GGCATTGACCGCTCTCCTCAGATTGGCTTCATCGACCGAAAGGATCAAGTCCACGTCGGCTGTGAATCGGACATAACCGTGCGCGACAACGGCCAAACCGCCGGCAATCAAGTATTGAACCTCTTGGGCATTGAGAGCACTGACGATAGCTTCGATGCTGCTTTTTTCCATGAGGTCGGGCTTGCCCGATAATCATAGTCGGCCAATCGATCCAGCACACCGCAATTTTCCCCATCCATGAGCGTTACAAGAGATGATGAGATTTGCGTCTTACTGCCGTGGGTGCGTTTTAACCGGGATGGTGATCTTGTCTTTCGCGGTGACAGGACTTGGCGGCGATTTGAAGAGCGGCGACTACACGCTGAGCGTCAATGTTGGCGGGACCACGCGGCCGTATATTCTGCATATACCGGGCGGGGAGCCCCAGGGGCCGATGCCGGTGGTCCTGATGCTGCATGGAGCGGGCGGTTCGGCGGATGGAACATCGCGAGCTTATGGGTGGCGGGAAGAGGCGGATCGGGAACATTTTATCGCGGTGTTTCCACAGGGGTTGCCATTTGATCCATCGAAGCCGGCGAGCTTTTTGACCAATCCGAACGTCTGGAATGACATGCGGGAGCCTATGCAGTCTCGGCGAGCGGGCGTGGATGATGTGGCGTATCTGTCGGCCGTGCTGGATGATGTCGGGCAACGAGCGGCGGTTGACGCCAATCGCATTTATGTGACGGGGTTCAGCAACGGGGCGGGGATGACCTTTGCGCTGGGAGTAAAGCTTAGCGATCGCATCGCGGCGATCGCGTCGGTGTCGTCGCACTGCATGATCAAAGAGCCGCAACTCAAGCGGCCGGTGCCGACGATCTATATTGTCGGGACGGCAGATCCGCTGAACCCGATTGATGGGGGGATGGCGACCAACCCATGGGGACCCCAAATTTATAAGCCACCTTATGCGGATTCGCTTAATACGTGGCTGAAAGCCGTAGGCGCGGATGACAATAAAGGAATCATCACCAGCGATACCGGGGTGACCACCGAGACATTCGAGGGGAAGGATGGGTGCCCAGTTGTTTATATTAAGATCGAGGGGCAGGGCCATGAATGGCCGGGACATCGGCGTGTTCTTCCGCAGATGACGACAGGGAAGAATGTCATGACGTTTGATGCAACGGAAAAGATCTGGGATTTTTTGAAGGATCAGAGACTGAAGAACCGCAAAGGTTCTTAATTTTCGATTTACAATTTGCGATTTGCGATTGGAAGGAGAAAAGAACCGTTCCTCAATCGCAAATTGAAAGTCACAAATCCCTTTCCCCACTTCTTGCAACACCCCCCTGCCTACTGTAATCTCTTGTGGCGGAATCAGTTAGAAAATCACCCGATCCGGGCGGCATTTCGGCGGTGGACATTCAGTACAATGTTGTTGTAAACGGCAGAGGATTGCACCGCATTAACGCCGAATGAATTCCGCGAGCGGACGCGGCGTTGACAACATCTCGCATGAGGTGAGTTCAAACGAGGCCATGCCATGACGACCTTCTCCCGGCGCGGCGGCGCACGAAACGGATTTACACTTCTGGAATTGCTGGTCGTTATCGTCATTATCGTGGTTCTGATCGGACTTCTGTTTCCCGTTATTCACAAGGTGAAATTAGCGGGCTACAACGCGGACACCCAATCCGAGATCACGCAACTCAGCAATGCGATCTCGCAATACCACACGGATTTTGGGGCATATCCGGGGCCGTTTAGTAATGATCAGATTGAGGGGATCACGGCCGGGATTACAATGGAACAGTATGTCCCCGGGGGCGCACCGCCATACACCGCTTATGCAGGTACTCCTTGGAATACAACAAATGCGACAGGCTTTACATCGTCCGCCAATGTAAGTGGCGCTGAGAACCTCGTTTTGGGTCTGCTGGGTGGACTCCGAATTGACTCAACCAACAATAATCCCGCATTTGCCCCCACTGAAGTGGGCATGGGGCCGATGAGCCTGAATTTGGCGGGAAATTTCAAACGCTCCACCGCATATCTTCAGACGACCGGAGGCAGCAGCAGCTTATTATTGTGGTGCGGCAGCGGGCCGTTACGGTCGCCGCAGTATCAATCAGCAATGACGCTGACTCAGTTTGAGGATGAAACGGGGGCAACGTCGGGCGATAGCCCGATCCCGGAATTTGTGGATCGCTATCCGACGCCTGGCCCTCTGCCGATCCTTTATTTGCGGGCGCGGGTCGGCGCCAGCGGGGTAATCTCCACATTCGGCGCTGTTACGCCGTTTCAATACGACCTGCGCGATATTTACGAATACACCAATTCGCACATCGGCTTGGATCCTAGAAAATACCCAACTCACAATCTGACGAACCTGGGTACAGCCAACGGAACGTTAACCACGCAATCGCCGACGACAGCGAATGCGATGCAATATTTCTGGAACCGCACGATTCCGCCGACGAACGCGGCTCTTCCCAATGACACCGGCCAGCCCCGCGCGGTCGATGCGTATATTCTCATTTCTGCCGGCCCCGATGGGATTTACGGCACGGCCGATGACATCACCAGCTTCGGCCAGGTAGCTCCATAGCGTGGACAGGGCGAATAGTTGGTTTAGAGGCGAACGAGGAGATCAGGTGTCTGGACGGCGAATGCGATTAACAGATTGGTCGGGGAAAGCCCATGAAGAGCGATATGCGCCCATGGGCTTTGATTTTTCTCAATGTTGGCGACGGGGTGATCGACAACGGGGTGGTTTTACCGTTCTGGAACTGTTGTTGGTAATCGGCATCATCATCCTGCTGGTGACGCTTTTCTTCATCGGGTTCAAGCACGTTGCCAACAGCAATCGTGTGCAGGACACGAAGTCGACTCTGCAGACCGCCGCTACGCTCTTTGGGAATTATGATCAGGCGACACATCTGACCAAAGTTCCTGGTTGGCTTACCAATTTTGAGAGCGCTGCGACAATGCCAACGGCAATGAGCGTGGAGTCGTTGCAACTTTTGGTTGCGAGTCATCCCGTCCCGCCTCAAATCGTGATCGATACGGAGACCGTAATGGCAACTCTGACGGGGATTCCGGACAATCAAAAAATTGTCGGCAGCCTCCCGCAAGCCAAGACCGTTGTTGAATTAGCGCGCACCGGCGACCCTACCGGCACCACCTATTCCGCGATGCTTCAGGATAGTTGGGGGAATCCGATTTTCTTTGTGTTCGCCAATGGCCTGGCAGGAGTAACCTCGAGCGGTGGGGACACCTATAACAGTTCCACGCAGTATCAACGTGGTAATCGAGTCATATATCAAGGCCGGATTTACACTTGGATCAATCAGACGTCGGGCAACAGCACACCGCCGATCACGTCGCCTTATTCTGACGCCAATTGGGGCGGCCTTTGCTCGCCGGATTTACGGCCCTTCTGGGTGTCGGCGGGACCGGATGGAGATCTCAGCAAAGGTGATGACAACGTTTATTCGTTTGAACAATAATGAAAACCGCACAACGACAATTTCATGGTGCGCATTGCTGCCGGGCATTTACGCTGATCGAAATCCTTACGGTCCTCTCGATCATTGTCGTCATCCTGGCGCTGGCGGTCCCGGCCATGAATACGCTGACGGGCAATAACAGCCTGGCCGGGGCGCAGAATCAGATTGCGTCGATGCTGGGAACGGCGC
>CAZCKE010000442.1:656-3686 GCA_964499005.1 uncultured Tepidisphaeraceae bacterium | reverse complement strand
CACTGCTCGGCCGGGGGATGACGGGTCGGATGACCTTCCGCCTCATCTGCTCCTCGGTCACCCGGGTGCTGGGCCGGCACGCCTGCCACACCCGCGACCTCAAGCAGTTCCGGTTGTGGCTCGGGCTGACCATCCTGGGGGGCGTGCTCTTTCTGTGCGGGCAGGCCTTCGAATATCACCACCTGATCACGGAAAAGATGTCCATGCCCCACGGGCTCTATTCGCAGGCCTGGACCGGCCCGTTCGCCGCCACCTTCTTCGGCACCACCGGCTTTCACGGCCTGCACGTGCTGGGCGGGGTGATCTACCTCTCCACCCTCTGGCTGAAGGGGGCCCACGGCCAGTCTCTGGGGGACCATTTCCCGCCGGACCTAGCGTTTCATTTTCCTGCCGGGCCGGCGAGATTTACGGGCTACTGGGGCCCAATGGGGCGGGAAAAACCACGACCCTGCGTTGTCTGGCGACGATTTTGACGCCTACGGCGGGCACGGCAACTATCGCCGGATATGACCTGGTTCGCCAGCCGCAAGCAATCCGCCGCAATATTGGCTTTCTCTCGGCGTCAACAGGACTTTATGCCAGATTGACGGGGCGGGAAACGCTCCGTTTTTTCGGGTCACTCAATGGGATGAGCGGCAGCTCGCTGGATCAGCGTGTGGAGCAGGTGCTGGATTTGTTTCAGATCACGCCATATGCGGATCGGCCGGCCGATCGCCTTTCGACGGGGATGAAGCAGCGGATCGGATTGGCCCGAGCGGTGGTACATGACCCGCCCGTGCTGATCCTGGACGAGCCAACGTCAGGATTGGACCCGATTGTGTCGCTCTCAGTGGAAAAGGCGGTGCAATCTCTTGCTGCCGCGGGAAAATGCGTTTTGTTTTCGACCCACCTGCTGGATCAGGCAGAGGCGATCTGTCATCGCCTGGGTGTCATCGGGCATGGAAAAGTTTTGGCCCAGGGGACGGTTGCGGAGCTGAAGAACGCCACGGGGGGCTCCAATCTCCGCGAAGTATTTTTCAAACTGATCGAATCGGCCGATTTGCAGCACTCGAGCGCGGCGGCACCTGATCCGGGAGCGTCGCTTGCGATTTGAAATCATCAAAACCGTATTCGCCAAAGAGCTGACCGAGATGCTCCGCAACCGGCGGAGCCTGATCGTCATGTTCGGCGTTCCCGTGCTGCTTTATCCTCTGCTGACCATCATGGTCGCGTCGATCGCACAGTCCAAGCAGGACGAGATGACCCACCGGCAGGCAGTAATCCTGGTTCATGGCGGCGCTGGCGCCCCCAAATTAATGGAAATGCTCAACACAACCGGCAGTGGAGTGCAGGCCGACGAGGATCGCACGACGGATCCCGAGGCAAAACTGAAATCGGGCGTGGCCGAGGCGCTGATCGAGATCCCTCAGAATTACCAAATAGACGCCATTGCGGCCAAGGACGTCGAGTTGAAGATTTTGCTCGATCGGAGCCAGACAGCCGCTCAATTCGCCGAGAGCAAGATTGATAAGATCGTACACGAATACGAGCTTTGGATCGTCGAGCAGCGCCTGGCGGAGCATCAGCTTCCCGTGACTTTGGCCCATCCACCGGCATATACGATTCAAAATATCGCCACGACCGGCCAAACGTTTGGAATGTTTCTGGCCCGCACATTACCACTGCTATTGCTGTTGACAGGAATGCTGGGGGCATTGTATCCGGCTCTGAATGCCACGACGACCGAACGGGAATTGGGAACACTGGAAACGCTGCTGGTGACCCCGACCACGCGAGGCGAGCTTTTGACGGCCAAGGCCGCGATGGTGCTGCTCAGTGCCCTGCTCACGGCCCTGCTGAACATGATCAGTATGTCGCTGGTGTTGTGGAGGACGCTGCCGCAGCTTGAACGCATTCCCGGCGAGATTTCCATCGATTCGACGGCGCTGGCGCTCTCCTTTCTGGCGGCAGTGCCGACACTGATGTTCTTTGCGGCTCTGGTGCTGATGGTGGGCCTGATGGCCCGAAACCTGCGCGAGGCCAACGCATACGCGACGCCGGTGATGCTCATTCCGATCGCGTCGATGCTGATTGGGATTGCCGACCCGGCAACGACGCCGGCGCTGTTGCTGACTCCCGTTGCCAACACGACGGTGATCATTCGGGACATCCTGACGGGTCATTTTCGATTGTCAGAGTTTGTTCTGGCGTTTGTGTCATCGTGCGTTTACGCGGGGCTGGTATTGAGCCTGGCGGCGAGATTATTCACCAATGAACAGCTCGTGAATCCGGCGTGGGAGCCGGTTTCATTCAAAGGCCTGAGCCGCCGGCGTACCCACGACCGATTTCCCGCCGTTGATGAGGCGATCACCCTCTTTGCGATTTCATTGCTGCTGGTCTTTTACATCAGCCCAAGCTGGGCCAAACATGGGCTTTTGCCGCTGCTGATGGTCACAGAATTGGGCCTGATCGCCGCGCCGGCGCTGATTTTCGGCTGGATCGGGAATTACCGTTGGCGGGAAGTCTTTTCATGGCAGCGTCCGACTGGCGCGACCATGACCGGCGGCCTTTTCATGGGGCTGGGACTGATCCCAATCGTAAATCTGATCAGTTGGCTCCAGCAGCATTTCAATATCCTGCCCCCGCGGCAGAGCGACCTGGAAGGGATCAGCAAGCTCTTTGAGCCAGCGCTACAGGCTCATCCAATTTTTTTACCAATCATTTTGGGGTTGCTGGCTGGGGTATGCGAAGAAATTCTATTCCGGGGGCCGATTCAGACGGCGTTTATTCGGAGGTTCCCGGTTGCCATCGCCCTTGCCGTCGGCGGGCTGCTCTTTGCGGCGGCACATATGGATTTGTCAGGCTTCATTGTGCGATGGGGATTGGGAATTGTGCTCGGTTGGGTAGTTTGGCGCAGCGGTTCGATCTTTCCTGCCATGCTGTTGCACGCGACTTATGATGGTGTCAGCGTGGGGATCGCGGCGTGGCAATCGCTTCATAAAGCGGGCCCGGAAACATATGCCGTGCCTAATCCGTTGGGCCCGATGGGGG
>CAZCKE010000442.1:0-646 GCA_964499005.1 uncultured Tepidisphaeraceae bacterium | reverse complement strand
GACGTCAAACGCGGTAGCGAGTAGCTCCCCGTCCAGGAAGGCATCGCAAAGACCCAACGGCAAATCGGTGGCTCTGTGGTGACCGGCGTCGACTACAAGTGCCCACCCCGGTCCGTGAGGCTTCCGGAAGAGGTTTGGCAAGTCGGCTGTACCATAGAACCGCTCCTCCCGTCTGCCGCGGCGAAGCCTTTCCTCAAGGTCCGGTATGGGTTCCAGTGGCTTCATAAAGCGGGCCTGGAAACATAGGCCGTGCCTAATCCGTTGGGCACGATGGGGGATCAGCTCATCTTTGTGCTTGGGATTGGGCTGACTCTCTCAGGGTGGCTCTTCATCCGCAGCCGCGCCCGCCAGAGCAGCGCGATCGCCCCATCACCCCAACCGATTGCAACCGCAACAGGTTGACGGGGTGCGACAATAAACCACGATATATTGTGTTAAAAAACCGTCGAGAAGATCAAATGATATTGCATCGTCGCCGGAACATGCTAGGTTTCCCGCCACAAGCGATGGCGGCCACGTAAAGTAATGGTGGTTCTGTGAAGTACAAGATGATTGCCATCGACTTGGATGGGACGCTCCTATCACCGCGCGGGGAGTTGACCGCGCGGACAAAGGAGGCAGTGCATCGGGTTTTAGCGGTCGGCAT
>CAZCKE010000441.1:0-3686 GCA_964499005.1 uncultured Tepidisphaeraceae bacterium | reverse complement strand
TCGGGTTGGCCCAGGGCATCGTCGAGCTCGCCTTCGAGGACGTCGACCCTGACGTGCTAACGCTGATCCATCAGACGGATCTCGCGCAGGATCCGCCGGTCACGTTGCGCACCGTCGCAACGGCCGCGCGCCGGATCCAGGACCACTTCGCCGACATCCTCCTGTTCATGCAGCAGACGGGTGATCCACAGCTGCTAGACATCGCCGCGCGCTTCGACGCGGTCCGCGTGGAGTCCCTGGCGCCAGTCGTGTCCGCGTTGTCAAGGGCCGGCGTCCTCCGCCCCGGCCTCAGCGCCAAAGAGGCCAACGACGTGATATGGGCACTCACGAGCCCCGAGTGGTATGGCCTGTTGGTCCGCCGCAGAGGTTGGCACCTCGATCGCTGGGAGGAGAATCTCGGCGACATCCTGGCGCGAGCGCTACTTGCCTGACGTAAGATGTGCGGCGAGCCAGGTGAACGCGGCGTCTTGCATCTGCACGTCGAACTTGTGCGGGCCGTCGTAGAACTCGCCGGTGTAGGCTGCGGGGCGGCCGATTGTGGCGTAGTGGGCGGCGATGCGAGCGTGGGCGGACTGCATACCCTCGAGGCTGAAGAGCGGGTCCTGGCGGTTGTACTGGACCAGCAGTGGCGTGGGAGCGGCGGAGGCGGCCAGGTCGGGCCAATCGGCAATGGTGGCCAGACCAGGTGGGACGAACATCCAGGTGTGCTGGTGGAGGTGGTCGTCGAGGAGTCCGGCGTAGGTGCTCATCATGCCGACGATGACGCTGGCGGCGAGGTCGTCGGAGGTGGCCTGCAGGAGCGCCGCGCGGCAGCCGCCGCCGCTCAGGCCGATCGCGCCGATACTGGCGGGAACGACATCGGGGCGGGCGCGGAGGTAGGCCAGTGCCGCGCGATCCTCGAACGCGACGACGCCCGCCAGGGTCGCGCCCAGGACGCTGCAATATTTGGCGACGAGGTGCTCGTGGTCGCGCGCGGCGGTGTTATAGCCGTCAATGCCAGTGAGACCGGTTACGCGGTCGCGGATCGAGGCGGGCATCGTTTCCAGTGGGAAGCGGCGGCTGCCCCACAGAAAGACGTCGTGGACCAGGACGACGAAACCGCGCAGAGCAAGCCTGTTGACGAACGCGCGGCCGGCGTAGGTTTTGTCGCGCAGGGCAGCCAGCTCCTGGAGCGGACCCAGGCGTCCGTCGGCGATCTTTTCCTTACCGTAGAACTTGTAACCGTCGTGACTATGGAGGGCCAGCACGCCGGGAAGCGGTCCGCGAGACTCGGCCGGGCGGAGGATCCACGCCGAGGTCCGCGGACCATAGCCGACTGACCAGCTGACTTCCTCGCCGACCAATCCGTCGCGCGTCCAGGTGCGCTCGGTACGCACGTCCTGCGGAACCGCGGGCAGATGTGAGAAGCCAAGTACCTCGCGGATGCGTTGGCGGGTCTGCGCGCTGGGCGCGGCGCTGGGGTGGATGTGATTGTGCGTGTCAGCGGCGGCAACCCAGTCGCTGAAGACACCGAGGTGCTGAAAGTGCTCAGGCATCCAGGATCACGTCGAGCGTGGACGCAGAAGCAAGCCAAGCGCTCACCGTGTCAATGGATTTTCGCGCTTGCGCAGGGCGGCCGGGTAAACGTACAAGGACCGTGGTGAAGATTACTGACGTCACGACGACCGTCCTGCGGCAGCCTGATGTTCTGGGGATCCAGGATGCGACGATCCGCCACCGCGAGACGGGGCGTAGCGCATTGTTCGTGCACATTCGCACGGACGAAGGATACGAGGGACTCGGAGTTGGGCAGCCCGTGGCGCGTGGGATCATTGAAGGCTCGCTCAAGTCGGCCTTGGTCGAGCAGGATCCGCTGTGTCACGAGAAGCTATGGGACGATATGTTCTGGCGCGTGCGCGGGTACGGGCGCAAGGGCGTGGCCTTCTGCGCCATCTCGGCGATTGACATTGCCTTGTGGGACTTGAAGGCGAAGATATTCGGCGTGCCGCTCTACCGACTGCTCGGACCATACACCGACCGAGTCCCGATCTATGGTTCAGGCGGCTGGACCTCGTTCAGCGAAGCGGAGCTGGTACGCGAGCAGATGGGCTACGTCGAGCGCGGGATTCCGCGAGTGAAAATGAAGGTGGCCAAAGACTTCGGCAAGTCCGAACGGGAAGACATCCGCCGGCTCGCGGCGGTGCGCAAAGCGGTGGGCGACGACGTGGAGATCTACGTCGACGCCAACAACGGCTACTACGCCAAGCAGGCGATTGGCATGGCTCGGCACCTGGCGGACTATGGCGTCGGGTGGTTCGAGGAGCCGGTGCTCGCCGACGACATTGCGGGGCTGGCGGCGATTGCTCGGGCGATTGACATTCCGGTCGCCACGGGCGAGCACGAGTACACCAAGTACGGTTTCAAGGAGCTCATCGTGCAGGGCGGCGCGGATATCGTTCAACCGGATGTTGGCCGCGTGGGTGGTGTCACAGAATGGATGAAAGTGGCGCACATGGCGCACGGGTTCAACCTGCCAGTGGCGCCGCACGCGGTCCAGCTGGTCCATTTGCATCTGGCGTGCTGCACGCCCAACCTGAAGGTGGTGGAGTACCTGGGCGTTTCCGAAGAAGGGGACCGGGTGTGGTACACCGAGTTCCCCGAGCCGAAGGACGGCTACTGGTCGCCCTATCCAGACCGACCTGGACTGGGCCTGGAGTTAAGTCCTGACGCCGTCCGCAAGTACGCGGTGTGAGGGCGAGAGGTCAGAAATCAGAAGTCAGAAGTCAGAAGTCAGCCGCCTGGCGGCGCGGCGGCGTACCCTGAGGGCTGATGCCTTCAAAGATGCTTTTTCTGCCGCCGCAGTGGGAGCAAACGCGGGAGTGGGCGCGGACAGTTGCCGAGCAGGTGCCGGCCATGTCTGTTGTGGTCGCCGAGAGCACTGACGATGCGCGGCGCGAGATCGTCGACGCCGACGCTGCCTTCGGGACATTGCCGGCCGACTTGCTCGCGCTGGCGCGCAACTTGAAGTGGCTTCAGGCGCCGGCGATCGCCCCGCCGGCGGGCTATTACTACCCAGAATTGGTACAGCACCCAGTTGCGGTCACCAACTTTCGCGGGATCTTCAACGAACACATCGCGGCGCACATCATGGCCTTCGTGCTGGCCTTCGCGAGAGGGTTGCATCGGTATATTCCACAGCAGGCACGCCACGAATACCTGCCGGCGCCGCTGGACGAGGGCACCGTCTACTTGCCCGAGTCGACGGCACTCATCGTTGGCGTCGGCGGCATCGGCGCGGAAACGGCCCGACTGTGCGCGGCTTTCGGGATGCGCGTGGTGGGCACCGACGCGCGGCTCACCGAGCGACCAGATGGTGTCGCGGAGCTGCACCAACCGGATGAGCTCGACGCGCTCCTACCGACGGCGGACTTCGTCATTCTGACCGTCCCGCACACGCCCGAGACGGAGGGGTTCATCAACGCCGCGCGGTTCGCGCGCATGAAGTCATCAGCGTTCTTCATCAATATCGGCCGAGGCATGACGACACGCTTGGACGACCTGGTGGCTGCCCTCCAGGGTGGGCGGATCGCCGGCGCGGCGTTGGACGTCTTCGAGCAGGAGCCGTTACCGGCCGACCATCCGCTGTGGGATTCGCCGAACGTGTTGATCCCGCCGCCCAGCGCCGGTTTCGGGCCGTTTTTGGACGG
>CAZCKE010000440.1:0-3727 GCA_964499005.1 uncultured Tepidisphaeraceae bacterium | reverse complement strand
ACAGTTTTGATCAAGTAATTGCAGTTTATATCGTGAGTCATGCTATGGGCTTATTCAAATCCAAAGACGAACGTCGAATCGAACGCGAAATGAAAATCCGCGGCGGAATGCGCTCCATTGAACGCTCCATCCGCCAGCAGGAAAAATTCGCCGAGGACTTTATCAAGAACGCCCAGCACGCCCGGCGGATCGGCGATGAAGGGCAATATCAATTCATTCGTAACGCGCTCAAAAAAACTGCCGCCGTCAAGAAAATGCTCGAACGCCAGCTTTTGGCGATCAAAAATGCGATGCTGATTGGGCAGCAGGCGCAGGCCAGCCAGCAGTTTGCTGAATCGATGAACCTGATGGCCCGCGAGATCGGCCGCGTTTTTGGCGAGATGGATCTGACGCAGACTCAAGCCCAGTGGGAAAAAGCCGTCGCCCAGGCCGGCAGCATGGAAGAGCGCATGGAAGTCTTCCTTGATTCGATGGAGCAATCCGCCACCAGCGGCGCTCCCCTCAACGCCAAGGAAGAACTCGTCACCGACGCCGAGATTGACCGGATGATCGACGCCGATGTTCTGGCCAACGAGAAAGCCGAACTCGGCAAGCTCGATGAATTGGAATCGGAGATCGCCAAGGAATTAGGGACCGGCAAGCAAAAAGATTGACCCCCCTTGTTCCGGACATGCGCGCCGCGAAATGTGATCTCTATTTATTTGGTGAACATCAAACAGATAAATGGGGCGCTGGGGACGACGTCCCATCCGGCGCCGTGCGGCTATTCATCCTAATCCCCGTGCTCCCAATCGCTTGCGCAATCCTATTAAGATAGCATCCACTAATCAAAACCCTAAAAGCGCCTCAAAGCGCTCCATTCTGTATCACCGGCGATGACAGGCAACCCCTAATAGCTTTCCACCGGCCGCGGCTCGCTCGTCATCGGCGGCATCGGGTCGCGCCGCTCTCCTTGCCCGGTGACGGCCTTGAAATGCTCCTCCCAAAACCCGCCGAACGTCTTGGCCAGTGAAAACCGCCCCGCCCGCCCCGCCGCGCTGCGGCTCATCCGCTGCCGCAATTGCTCGTCGTCCAGTAGCGCCGCGATCTGAGTCACCCAGCAGGCCTCATCCATCGCAGGCAGCACGCGCCCCGTCACCCCATCGTCCATCATCTCGCGCGGCCCCCCTTCATCGCTCACCAGCACCGGCAGACCGGATGCCTGAGCTTCCAGCACCACCTGACCCAGCGTGTCTGTGCGGGAAGGGAAGACAAACAATTCCGCGCTCGAGTAAAGCAGCGAAAGTTGCGCATCGTTCTGGCGCCCCAGGAAATACGCCGGAAAACCGGCCAGTTCCTCTTTCATCTTCGACATGAACGGCCCATCCCCCGCGATCACCAGGGCCGTGTCGCGACGCGTCGCGCACAGCGACCGGAAGACCCGGCAGAGGATCGCCAGATTCTTCTCGACGGCGATGCGCCCGACGTACAACAACCGCTTGGGCTCTTTGACGCCCAGGCGCTGCCAGAGGTTTTCGTCACGATGACGATGGCTGAACTTATCGGTGTCCACGCCCGGCGGAATCATGATGATCCCCTGCTCGCGAAGGCCCATCTCACGCAGGGCCGATTCGTACGCCCGGCTGCGGGTGAAGATCGTCTTCGCCTGGCCGTGGAACCATCGCATGAACGATTCGGTGGCAACGCTCAGGCGGTGATCGCCGGTGTAATCGCGAACGTAGGCCGGGAAATCAGTGTGGTACGTCGCCAGCATCGGGACGCGAAGCATTCGGGCGACGACCCAGCCGGCCAAGCCCATCGGGCCGGGCGAATCAACGTGGACCGCATCGAACTGCTGCTCATCGGCCCAGCGCATGATCTCCAGCAGGGGCGGCAACGTCAGCACCTGATCCGGGTACCATGGCAACTCGTGAGCCAGAAGCGGCTGAAAGTTCTTGCGGTTGCGGCTGGAGCCGCGCGGCTGGGCGGAACAGGTATGGATGGTCAATTGCGCCCCCGCCGCGGTGGCCTGGGCATCGAGGTCTTTCACAAATCGGGCGACGCCATTGATCTCGTCGTAAGTGTCGGTGAAAAGCGCGACTTTCATTCGGCCGGGATCCAAATCGCGCCGACGGCCGGCAATACGCGACAACAAATGCCGCTCGCGGTTCTGATGAAAGAACGAGAAGTAATATGGCAACAGCAAAAGCTGCTGGGAGGCGACGGTGGAGAGGCTGTCCATCAATCCACTGACCCGGCCCTGGCCGGCGAAGAGTTGGAGTGCATCGGTGATACCAGCGGTCACGTCGCGGTTCAGGCCGGAGATCAGGTCAAACATCGCATCATGCTCGGCAAGTGGGGCAAGGCCCATGTCGATGGCGCGGCGGAGAGATTCCTGGCCGTCCAGACGCGACGAAAGCGAGCGGAAGAAAAGCTGGGCGAACAATTGGCTGCCCGTGGCGGGCTTGGGCTTTTTGGGCCAGAGGATTCGGCGGCAGGCATGCAGGCTGCGCGAGGCGAGGATTCGCAGGCGAGCACGGCGGGAAAGGCTCACTCGCTCGCCGGTCAGGTGGCCAATCGCGACGGAGGTTGTGGTGGGTTCGCCAGCCGTGGCAAGGATGCGATTGCCGTAATAACGTGCGCCGACGCCATAAAAGCAGTGGGCGAGCTTGAGGCTGGAACCGGCTTCGCCGCCCGGCCGGCAGCGGCCTTGGCGCAGAGCGGCGAGGATCGCCGCGGGGCTTGTGACATCGGCAGGAAATTCGGTCCAGGTGCGGCCGATGTTGAGCAGACCGTGATCGTCGCTACCGCCGGTGCGGGATTTTTTCCACGGCTCTTCCCAGCGCGGATTGGTGCAATGCTCGCGCGAGAGGCGACGGATCGTTCGCTCGTCCAGTGAATCGAGGACGGAGTCGATCGTCTGGCGATGCAAGGAACTGTGGGCGCCGTTGAGGCATTCGAAACCCTTGAAAAGCAGAAGCAATCGCTCAAGATGGAATTGTTCGAGTCGATCGTTCTGGCGATAGAGCGGGTGCGCGACGGAGTGCGCGATCTGATGCCGTGCGACGTAATCGGCAACTTGATAAATGTCAGGAGCCAGCCGCTGCAATTGCTCGTGGTCTGTTGAAGTGATGCCCCAGAGGAGCAGATGAATTTTGCAGCGATCTTCGGGGAAATAGCAGGTGAGCTCTTCGCCGACGAAAACATCGGGACGAGCGGCCAATTCGGCAAGGCCGGCGATGGTGTCGTGATCGGAGAGCGTGACGAAATCCATGCCGCGGCGTTTGGCCAGATCGTAGACTTGCTGGGGCCTGCTGTAGCTTTCGAGGCAGCCCAATGCCTCGAGGACCGCCTCGCCCGGCTCATTGCTGGCGTGACTGTGGCAGTGCAAATCGACGCGGATGGGAAAATCTGTGGATGGGGTCAGAGAACCACCTGGAAGGTACGACATTGCGGCCTCCTTACCGGCGAAAGCAAAGGGCAACAGCGCGTCAACGGAGCGAGAATCCATTCCCGTCTGCCGCGCGACATCGTTCACCTACAGTGTCGGCTATGAACGTAAAGACCGGATGGGTTTATGGTTAAAGTTGAGAGAATTCGCGCGCGGAGATTTGGGGAGATAGGTCCGAGAGTTGGGTTATAGCGGGGTTTTATTTGCGCGGAGTTAGTTTTCTTTGAGGGAAAGGTTCGGAGTTGAACCGCCAAGCGACTGTGTTGGAGGTCAAGCGTGTTGAAGAGGACATTGGGG
>CAZCKE010000439.1:1383-3730 GCA_964499005.1 uncultured Tepidisphaeraceae bacterium | reverse complement strand
GGTATTTCGCATCCGGAATCGCCATCCGCTGGCTCTCATATGCAAGGTTGATCGATCCCTGCTTGATGACGCTGTAGATGTAATACCCCCACGGATCGTTATCGAGCAGGCAATAGATCGGCAGCTTCAACTCATTGTGCAGCCGGTACAGCAACCGTCTCACGCCGCGCGGCGGCTGGCCGCCCCCCTCGGTCAAAATGCAATTGTGCTTCTCCCAGAACCGGTCCTCATTAAACCGCGACCAAACCGTATTTTTTTCCACGTGCAGGACGAATTTCGCTTCGCATTTTCCAAATGAAATGATGTCCGGCTCCACGATGCTCGGAATCGCGTACCCACCCGTCCCCATCCGCCTCAAATCGATCGTGTCCCCGTTGTCGACGATCGTGAGATTGCCGACCATCGTCCCCGCCTTCTTGGCAAACGTGTGCAATTCCTCGCGCAACGACCCCAGCGCGACCTCCAGGTCCTCCACGATCGCATCTGATTCATCCTGATTGGCGAACGTCTTCTCGCTGGTCCCCGGAATCGTGTGCAGGCTCTTGTAAAACATGCCTCGCAACGTCGTCGTCTTCCCCTCGTCGATCAGGTCTTTGGTCCCCGACGCGATCAGCATCGTCTGCATGAATTTCTTGGCCTGCCCCAGGTTGAAAAAATTCCGTGTCTGCTTGTTGCCGCCCATTTTCAAAATCCGCTTCCGCGAATCGAAGCTCACGTTCGACAACGCGCGGATCGGGATGTCGATCGCCGGGTCCTTCTTCGCATAGGCCACGTCAATCACATCGGTCGCCAGCGCGTCGATTTTCTTCGCCGTCGCCTTGCCTCGCGTGACCGCCTTGCCGCCGGCATCTGTGCGCCCATTGACCGGTGCATTCGATTTCTTCGCCATGTTGCAATTCCTTAGTACGAATCAGGATTTAATTCCCACCCGGCACGGTCCCTTCACGTGACCATGTTCTCCGAAAACCTCTATCCATCCGCGATTAAGCCGCGCTCGATTCAAACAATCGCGGCTGGTCAGTCTTCGTGGTTTTAGTTGACGCCGCATCCCCCCCAGCCTCGGGAGCCGCCGATTCCACGATGACAATATTGTCATCCCCATCCAGCTTCCCGGCCTTGGCCGGTTTGCCGTTGGGCGGCAACGGATTCCCATCCTCATCCAGCTCCACGTCCGCCTGGAACGTGCGCTTCTTGGCCGTCTCCATCATGACGTTGTAAAGCTCTTTCTGCTTCCGCTCGCCCAGGCCGCGAATTTTGCTCACCGCGTTGACCACTTCGCCGACATATTTCTCGAAAATTCCCCGTCGGGCCTGCTCGCGAGCAATCCTCTGCCGTTTGCGCACGTACGTCATCAGCTTCCGCCCGCACTCCTGAATCGCCAGCTTGATCTCTTTGCGAATTTCATCGTAATCCGCGATCGCTTCCTTCGATTCGCTTGTGAACGGCACCCACACCGACGCCATGTGCACAAAGATCACCAGCGGCCCCTCCGGCAACCCGTTGCGCGGCTGGCTGATCCCATAATTCCGCCAATTGGTATCGATCACGCTCTTGGTGATGGAACAAGCCGAAGGCTGATACAGCAGCGGAACACGATTGGCAAACCGAATGATTCGGGCCGAATCCTCCACAGGCAACTGCCCGCCAAAAGCGATCCCGACCTCAATTTGAAACGGATTCCCCCGATACACCGCCGGCTCGCGCGTCTCCGCCGTATAAAATTCCGCTTTAATTTCCTTGAGCAACCCCTTCAAAATCTGCTGCGGCCCAATTGGCACCAGGCAATCCGTCGGCGGCGCGATGATTTTCGTATTCTGGATCGCATGATGCAGCCGGTCCGCCTCTTCCCGCGCCACCCGGTCGCACCACGTATTGGTCGTCAGCCCCGCCTTCTCGCAAATCTCCACGGCCACCTTATGGCTGACCCGGCTGAATTCCTGCTGCAAAAACGCCCCCAGATGCTTGTGCTCGGTCTCCTTGAGCATGCGAATCAGTACGCCCAGTTCCACCCCATATGGATGCGGCTTGATCGCCTCGGGAGATTCCGGCACCTCGTGCACCTCCCGCGGAAATTCCCGCTGCAATCCATCCGGCGCCGTCCAATGTACCGCCGCATGCGGGTTGGCGATCGCCGTCTGCTCGAGGTATTCATCCACGCTGGCCCGCCCTCGCTGAAAGCGGGCCTCGAGAACGATGCTCACCTCGGTCCCATGATCCATTTCCCGGCCGTCAACGATCCACGCCTCCATTTCCCGATCCGAAATAATCTCCGGACGATTCTTTTGCGTTTCCATTTGGACCTCAACCCCGTGGGATTTCCGTAATGGACATGGGCGTTTTTCAGGAA
>CAZCKE010000439.1:0-1373 GCA_964499005.1 uncultured Tepidisphaeraceae bacterium | reverse complement strand
AAAATTCTCCGGACGTTTCTTTTGGGTGCCCATCTGGAGTCCAAACCGCTGGGTAGGTTTTTTTTTCCCGTTTCGGCTGAGGATTTCGACCGATTGCCCCGTTGTCAGCAGCCCATACATCCCCGCGGCGCTGATCCCGATCCCCTGCTGCCCCCGGCTCATGCGCAGGCGATGAAATTTACTCCCGTACAGCAGCCGGCCAAATACATTCGGAATCTGCGCTTTCACGATCCCCGGCCCATTATCCCGAACCGTCACCCGAAACCGCGTCGCATTGGCGATCGTCGGCGAAACGGGCTGCACCAACTCGGGATTGGTGACTTCAATCAAAGCGGGCTGAAGCTGGTCCTTTTTCCGTGTCTTTTCCGCCGCGGCAGGCGCGGCAGCGATAGCTTTCGACCCCCCATTGAGCGCCTCAATCTTCACCCAAATCTCTGGTAGGATCTGCGCCTCCTCGCATGCATCCAGCGAGTTATCCACCGCCTCCTTCACCGTCGTCAGCAAAGCCTTGCGCGGATTGTCAAAACCCAACAGATGGCGATTCTTCGCGAAAAACTCGCTGACCGCGATCTCTTTCTGCTTGGTCGCCATCGATTCGGCGGTCTCGCGTTTGGAACTGGATTTCTTTGGCGCGGGCGCTGCAGCGCTGCTCTTTTCCGCGAACAGGTCCGCGTCATCGCTCGATTTGGATTTCGATTTTGAATGCCCTTTACCGGCCATGCTGAATCCTCCGTGCCATTGTCTGTTTCAAACCTGCAATGATTAACGTTATCGGCTTTGATGAGCCGCTAACCACAGCGCTTTGTCCATCCTTGAGTTAGCCGATTGTACGGGGGTCCATGGGAATGTCTAGAAGCTGTTTCAAACCTCCTGCGTGGCGGTGCGCCGCTAATGTCGGTAGCTGACAAGGAGCGACACTGCCGGACGCAAGCAACGCCCGCGCGAGGTTTTGAAACAGCTTCTGGTGATCGCTCACATCGATACACGTCGAATCAAATCGGTATAATGCCCTCGCTACAAGAACGCCTTTCTCTTTTTGACGAAACGAATGAAGACACGACTTTTTTCGATCGCGATGGCGATGATATTTTGCGTCGCGGCCGTCGGGGTCTGGTGGCGTGTGCAGCATCCCGGCGTGCCAATCCCACAGGCAAACCCTTCACCGCCGCAATTTTCAAATGTCCCTTCCGATTCCTCGCAAACCTTGGCGCCAAACCAGCCCATGCCCGAATTGCTCACTGCGGCCCCTTACTCCAGGGACGATCGAAGCGATGAAGAACGGGCTTACCAGTCTAAACTCTCTGGCGAGGTCAATCATCTCGTGACTGAGGCCGCCGATCACTCCGCCGATGCCCTCGCTGATGATGAGCAGG
>CAZCKE010000438.1:0-3738 GCA_964499005.1 uncultured Tepidisphaeraceae bacterium | reverse complement strand
AAGTTCTACTTGCGCGAAAAAAAACCATAGGATTCGTCGGTGAGTCCCGTCGGGGCATGGTCAGCATCCACAGCGCTGTCAAAACCCCACTAGTACTCACGATTGGCGAGAGTCTGAATCTCGGTTTCCGAAGTAGGCATGACAAAAACTCAGATGACAAACTCAATTTGCGATTTCCAATTTGCGATTTGCGATTGAAAACACGGCAACGCGCGATCTTCTCCGATCGCAAATTGCAAATCGCAAATTGCAAATCCAGCTGCCTAGGCCGTGAAGCTGCTGCCGCACCCGCAGGTGCTGGTCGCGTTGGGGTTCTTGAACACGAACCCGCGTCCCATGACCTCGTCCTTGAAATCGATCTCCGTCCCGTTGAGGTACAGATACGACTTCATGTCACAGAGGATCTTGACGCCATGCGATTCCATTTCCTCATCCGCGTCGCCTTTGGTCTCCTCGGTGAGGTCGAGCATGTAGCTGAACCCGCTGCATCCGCCTCCCTTGACGCCGACGCGCAGACGCGTGGCCTCGCTGGGCAGCTCCTGCTGCGTAATGATCGTCTTGATCTCCCGCGCCGCGGTTTCCGACAACGTGATAGGCATAACCAAACTCCTTTGCTTTTTCTAAAATTTCCGACTTTCTTTCCCTCCACTTTTTCCCCTCCCCCGGTACTCGGGGGGAGGGTATAGGGTGGGGGCTCTTTCTTGATTTTCGCAGGGGCGGCTTGGGCCGCCATCGTCTTGTTCCATCACAACCTAAACCGACACCAATTCTCCCGTCACCTTCGCCGGCCGCGCCCTTCTCAGCACCTCCGCCGGCACATCAATCCTTCTTCCCGGCATCACCAGATCCGCCAGCGACACCTCATGCAAAAACGCCATCAGCTTGAAATGCAGCGCCTGGATCGGCGCATGCACCGAGCCCCGCTTCACCGCTCGCGGTCCCTGCGGCTCGCTGTCATGATCGCAGCCCGGCTCCACCTTCCCCTCCAAAATCCGGATCAGCTCATGGAGCGAGACATTCTCGGTCCTGCCCCCCAGCCGATACCCCCCATGAATCCCCCGCGTGCTGGCCACGATCCCATGCCGCTGCAGGGTCTTGAGAATGTTCATCAGCAGCGCCCCCGGCAGATCATAAATCCCCGCGATGTCCCGGGCGCTGACGATCTCCCCCGGCCTCTCGGCCAGGTATCCCAGGGCGATCAACGCATAGTCGGTCTTTCGGCTTAAACAGAGCATAATTGATACCGTGTCTCAACTAAAATATAGGACTCCGGAGGTGCGAATTCAAGAGAAAATCCGGCTTTGCCTCAGATATACGTCAAAGCGTCCGGTTGCCTCAAAAGTCGGGAGCTTGCCCCAAAAGTGGCTTTTGCTGAGATTTCGCTCTTGCCCGAAAAGCCTACCTGCAAAAAAAGGGCGAATCATTTCTGCCGATAAATTCTGTATCCGATTAGGCTGACATACATCAGGTTGTTTGACCTCAATTCAAACAGAATCGCGAATAAGGCCCATATCTCATCATCCTCAAATTCGACCTCAGATACCCTCCCACCCGGCGTGATGGGATACGGGTAATGGGCCTTAAAACCATGTTCCGATGGATTCTTTGCGAGCGTTTCAGATATGTGGTTTTCGAGAAAACACAGAGCGTCTATCGAGTGGCCTTTAACGACGGCCAGACTTTCTGCGGCGGACTCTGATAGCTCCACCTCGAATGGCATTCGCGATCTCTCGTAGACCTTTTCCGCTCGTCTTGGCGGACGACGAAACGCTTTGTCTGTCTAGGCCGGGCATAAACCCCCTAGAACATGCCTTGCGGAATTCCTTAGCATTATCGAGTGAGAATTGATTTTTCTCAAATGTATCAATTGTTGGCAGCATCGCTATCGCCTTCGCGTACCACGTTTCATAGAGATTGTGGATTCCGCGAGCGATTTCGCTGCTCAATTTGGTCTTTTTCTGCTTAATGGCGCTGCGATATCCTGCGTCAAGGTCTTCGACGGCTCTCAGCAAATCCAGACCCTGCTTCAACCAAATATCAACGTGCCATGCATCGCCAGCGCGCAAATCAATGTCGCATATCTCTCCTGCATTCGGCGCAATTCCGAACGGCAGCGCTTTTGTTTCGCCTTGAGCTACGAGCGCGCTGGACCTCTTGCCGTACTCGTGAAGACAATTCACCGTATATTCAATAGAACTTGTCATTTTCCCGTCTCCCTTCCCGACGAAAGAGAGCAACGACATTATTTGGGCTGGGTGGCTGCCCATCTGGCGCGAGCAGCTTTCTTGGCGGATTCGCTCCGCTCTTTTGCGGAAAGCTTCGCGGCGCGAGCCGGACCTCCCTTGAGGCCGCCGCGCCTTCCGAGCGCAACGGCAAGCGGGTCTTTCCCGTCCGGCGTCTTCGGAATGCCCCCAGATGCGATAAGCTCCATCATTGAATCGGGAATTTCTTTTGGTGGTCGTTTGGGCATAGTTTGTACAGTTCCTATTGGAGCTACCTGCTCGCCCGACAAGCGAACCGAGCACTAGCTTAACATTCTATGCTTGACCCGTCAAGCAGGCAACCACATAAAAATACAGGGAATTCGATATTGATGCTTGACCGGACGAGCATTGCAGCCTATTTTGATTATATCCGAGAACGGTCACGCATGTCAATGTCGGCCATGCTGGGGCCCCTCAAGACAAAGGAGACTGTCATGGCACTCAGCCAACAGTACGTTTTTACCGATGCGGAAATTCGCCGCATCGCCCCTGTGGAGGCTGGGGTGTATTGCCTCTGGGACAACAACACCGTCATCTACTACGGTCGCGCTCAAGGTGGCTCGGTGACAATCGAATCCCGATTGTTCGATCACAAAGCCGGTCGCAGCGGCCCGTGTACTCAAGGTGCAACGCAT
Source organism: uncultured Tepidisphaeraceae bacterium (assembly GCA_964499005.1). Taxonomy (GTDB): domain Bacteria; phylum Planctomycetota; class Phycisphaerae; order Tepidisphaerales; family Tepidisphaeraceae; genus CAZCKE01. The sequence continues at coordinate 839 of CAZCKE010000438.1, read as the reverse complement.
TTCTCATTTGAACGAACGACCGCGCCTGTCTCTCGCGAAAGGGAACTGCTTGAAGATCACAAGAAGCTGCATAACAAGCTTCCTCGATGCAACGAAGTCATGCCCTAAGTTCCTTCTTCTGGGGCGGACATCCATGTTGGCCTGCATACCGCGCCGGCGTGAGTGCCCGCCCCAGCTTCTTTTCCATCCTCATCAAAAATTATTTCCCGATTTCCGAATTTGAAGTCGCCAAAGATACGCAAAAACGTCAATCCCCTCTCGTCCATCTCAAACTGCAGAGTCAATCCCGTCACAGGATCGCGCAATACTTGCTCGCGAATACGACAAAGTTGCGCCCCAAGTTTAAGGGTTGAGGCCGACTCAACGGCATTATCGTTGGTTTGATTCATTAAAAATAATAAGAAGCAAGAATAGTGCCAAGACGACCCCCATACGCGACCCATCGCGCATGTCGAAGATTGCCCACAATATTTTCTTGACATTGCGTGAGCGCTCACGCACAATGCTTCCTGTCATACGAAAGGGAAGCGCCGTCTCGATGGCCTATGGGAAGTTCCCTCACAAGCCGGGAGGACTAAATACAAGATGAAGGTTGAAGGCGAGCCGGAATGCAACTGCCCGGACCATGAACTACGGCATTGCAAGTGCAAACACATTTACGCCGTCCAGTACGTCATCGCCACACACCCATTCCAGCCTTATGACGTTCCCGCCAAAGATAATCATTCAGCCCAATCCCATTCGTTCTCAAAAAACCACCACCGGACGGTTTGAGGGGAAGTCGGAAAGGGAGGTGGGGTTGCAGGGGCGGAGGGAAAACAGCTTGGGGCCTTATGGGG
>CAZCKE010000437.1:0-3755 GCA_964499005.1 uncultured Tepidisphaeraceae bacterium | reverse complement strand
GGTCTGCGCAGGCACGGGCGGCGTCGTCGGGTTTCCCGTGCTCACGCAGCCCGTGCTCCAATGGATGTGCCGCATCACCGCCTCTTGTGTGCTGCTGCTCAACGACCTGGATAAGCTCGATTGGCCCGAATCGCTGAAGGAAATGCAGCGCAACTGGATCGGCAAAAGCGTCGGCGCGGAGATCGATTTCGACATTGACGGCAATGAAGAGGACGAGATCACCGTCTTCACGACACGACCTGACACGCTCTACGGGGCGACGTACATGGTCCTCTCGCCGGAGCATCCGCTGGTTGACACCGTCACGACGGAGGAGCAACGCCCCGCCGTCGAGAGCTATCGCCAGTCGATCGCCGGCAAGAGCGAACGCGATCGCATGGCCGACACCAAAGATAAAACCGGCGTTTTCACCGGCGCGTACGCGATCAACCCCATCAACGATGAGAAGCTGCCGATCTGGATCGCTGATTACGTGCTAATGGGCTATGGCACTGGCGCGATCATGGCGGTACCGGCGCATGACGAGCGGGACTTTGAATTTGCGGTGAAATTCGACATTCCCATCCGCGCGGTGGTGACACCGAACACCTCCTGGCTCCAATCCGCCGCCGCCGAATTTTGGCGAAAAGCTCAGCCCCAAATTATGAAGGACGGCAAGCCCGCGACATTGGAAGACTTTCCCGAGTCAGCGCGGGCCGCCACCCAGGAATGGATCGCATCCGAGCAGAAGCGAATGGCGGAATTGGCTCAACACGCCGACGGCAAAGTCCTGGAAGATACTCGCGCTGTCTTCATCCAAAATCCCAAAATGTTCGGGCATGCCTACCCCGGCGAGGGCATTGCGATCAATTCCTCTGTCATCGACGGCCTGCCGACCGCGCAGGCCAAGGAGCAGATGATCGAAGTCCTCCGCGCCGAAGGGGTCGGCCGGCGCAAGGTGAATTACAAGCTGCGCGACTGGTTGTTTAGCCGTCAACGGTATTGGGGCGAGCCGTTTCCGATCATTCTCGATGCCGAAGGAAATGCGTGGGCGGCCGATGAAGAGGAGCTGCCGATCACGCTGCCGGAGATGGCGGATTTCAAGCCGACGGGAACGCCTGAGCCGCCATTGAGCAAGGCGCGCGACTGGGTGAATCAGACGATCGATGGCAAGCCGGCCGCGCGGGAAACCAACACCATGCCGCAATGGGCCGGAAGCTGCTGGTATTACCTCCGCTACATCGATCCCAAGAACCCGGGACGATTCGTCGATCCTGAGAAAGAACGCTATTGGATGCCCGTCGATCTCTACGTCGGCGGCGTCGAACATGCCGTGCTGCACCTGCTCTATTCACGCTTCTGGCACAAGGTGCTCTTTGATCTGGGCCACGTCTCGACATCCGAGCCCTTTCAACGTCTGGTGAACCAGGGCCTGATCCTGGGTGAAACCGAGTTCCACGTCTTTGAGCGGCAAGGCAAGCCGGTCAGCGTAGTCGAACTGCGTGACATCGAAGAGGAAGCGACGGAAACCAAGCCTCAGATGATTGCGTTTCATCGAACCAGCAGCGAGAAGCTCATCGGCCGCCGAGTGGCCGAATCAGAAGTGGAGAAGACCTCTGAAGGTTATGTGCTCAAATCCGATCCGAAGATTCTGGTGGATGCCCGCAGCTTCAAGATGAGCAAGAGCCGGGGAAACGTGGTAAACCCCGACGCGATCGTGCGAGATTACGGGGCCGATACGTTCCGGCTCTACGAGATGTACATGGGGCCGCTGGAGGCCCAGAAGCCATGGAACACGCGGGACATCATCGGCATGGCGCGGTTCCTGAACGCCGTTTACCGCCACTTCATCGGCGACGAGGAAGCGGGGAAGCTGGCGACGATCTCCGAGGACCCGATCCCCGAAGCGCTCGATCGCCAGATGCACCGCACGATCAAGAAGGTCGGCGAGGACATCGAGAACCTGCGCTTCAACACGGCCATCGCGGAGCTGATCAAGCTCAATAGCGAACTGGGCAAGCTGCCCAGCCTGCCGCGGCAAATCGCCGAGCCCTTTGCGCTTATGTTGGCTCCTTTCGCGCCGCACCTGGCCGAGGAGCTTTGGAGCCAACTGGGGCACGGCGAGAGCCTGGCCTGCCATTCCTGGCCGTCGTATCAGGCGTCCAAGCTAGTGGATTCGACGATGGAACTGCCCGTGCAGATCAACGGCAAACTGCGCGGCACCATCAGCGTCGCTGCTGACGCCGATAAGGCCAGCATCCTGCAAACGGCCCGTGAAGCCCCGTTTGCCAAGCCCTGGCTTGAGGGTAAAACCATCGCGAAGGAACTGTACGTCGAGAAGAAACTGGTGAACTTCGTCGTGAAATGAGCCGCGTCAATGGGGATTGAAATCGAAGCCAAGATGAAGGTCGATGATCTGGGTATGGTGCGCAAGCGCCTGATTCGCCTCCGCGCTAAGAGGCGAGGCGTGGCTCGTGAGATCAACACATTCTTCGATAAGCGCAAGGGAACGCTCCGCAAATCAGGCAAGGGTCTGCGCATTCGGGTGGCGACCAAATCGCGCGGAGAGATGAGGTGTACCGTAACGATGAAAGGCCCCTTGAAGAAAGGGTCCCTCAAATCGCGCGAGGAGATTGAGTTCATTGTGGACGATCCAAAGGCGGCCAAGCAATTGCTGGAGCATTTGGGGTATCAGGCGACCTTATCCTTTGAGAAGCGGCGCGAGTCGTGGGAGTTTAGAAGATGCAAAATCGAGCTGGATGAATTGCCTTATTTGGGAAAATTCGTGGAGATTGAAGGGGAATCGACCAAAAGGATCATGGCGGTCCGCAAGGCAATGGGGCTGGGCGATCTGGACTTGATCAAAACCGGCTATATTTCCATGCTGGCGCGCTATGTTGAAGAACATCACATCAAAGAGCATCATCTGCGGCTAAAGCGTTAAAGGTTTTCATGGCTGACAAGTCGTTTCTCGTTCAGAAATTCGCCCGATTGCCGCTGGGCCAGATTCACGTCGTGGGTTACAGCGTGGCAGGTGAGGAATCGTTGGTGCAGATTCCCGAGCTCAATGTCTGCTTTGACATCGGGCGCTGCCCTTACTTCGCATTGACCAGCGATATCGTCTGCCTGACGCACGGGCATATGGATCACGTGGCAGGGCTGCCGTATTACCTGTCGCAGCGGTATTTCCAGGGGATGAAGCCGGGAAAGGTGCTGTTGCCGCAGCCGCTTGTGGGACCGGTGGATGCGGTGCTGAAATCCTGGAGAGAGATCGAGCGGCAGGCGACGCCGTATACGCTGGTGGGGCTCTCGCCGGGCGACGTGCATGAATTGCGGCGCGATTTTCTGATCCGGGCCTTTGCCACGCATCATGGCGGAGCGAGCCTGGGGTTTTCGCTGGTGAGCGTGCGGGAAAAGCTCAAGGCGGAGTACCTGGGCACGCCCGGCCAGGAATTGGCCGCGATGCGCAAGAAAGGCGTGGAAATCCAGTATCGCGTCGAGGTGCCGCTGGTGGCTTATCTGGGCGATACCACGATGGGAACGGTCTTCGACCATCCGGATGTGCAGAACGCGCAGGTACTCGTCACCGAATGCACATTTTTTGACGCGGACCATAAATCCAAGGCCAAAGCGGGCCGACATCTGCACCTGGACCAGTTTGTTGAGATCGTGCCCAAACTGAAGAACGAGCACATCGTGCTGACGCACATTTCGCGCCGAACGAGCATCCGCCGCGCCCGCGGCATGCTCCGCAAGCGGCTGGGTGAGGAGCGGAT
>CAZCKE010000436.1:0-3761 GCA_964499005.1 uncultured Tepidisphaeraceae bacterium | reverse complement strand
GACGCGGCGCACAAGGCCCACGCGAAATGGCAGGCGGCCAATCCGCCGAAGCCGGCGAATACAAAATAAACCGCCAAGACGCGAAGAAACTCAAAAGAAGGCGAATAAAAGAGATTTGAATTCGATGTCTGCAAACTCTGGATTTATTTTAGTTCCGATCTTTTCTGAATCTGCCTTGGCGTCTTGGCGTCTTGGCGGTTTTTCTTAATTTCTGATTCCTATGGACGTTCAAAAGATAGCGGTGAAGTTGTTTGCTTCCGGCGAGGATTTCGCGGGGGAGCAGTTCGTGCCGATTTTTCATCGGTGGATTCAGAATCAATCGGTGGAGAATCATCTGCTGATCGATGTCGCGGATTATGCGCACGTGGCGGATGGGCCGGGGACGGTGCTGGTGGCGTCGGAGGCGAATATCCACATGGATCGGACGGGGGGGAGATTGGGATTGCTGTACGTGAGGAAGATGCCGCTGGAGGGGTCGTTCGCGCAGCGGGTGGGGGCGGTGATCGCCGAGGCACAGAAGGCGGCAGAGAAATTGGCGAAGGAGCCGGAACTTTCGGGGAAGCTTAAGTTCAGGGGGGATGAGATCGCGATCCGGCTGAATGATCGGCTGCTCGCGCCGAATACGGCCGAGACGGAGAAGGCGGCGGAAGGCGGGTTGCGGGAGGCGGGGGAGAAATTTTTCGGGGGCAAGGCGTTCTCGATGAAGTCGGCGGTGGGGCGGAGGGGGGTTTTTGAGGTGGTTTTAAAGGGTGCGTGAGGTGGGGTTGTTCTGGGTTTTTGTTCCTGGCCTTTGTTATTTGCGATTTTTGATTTGCGATTTGCGATTGGAAGAATTGCGCGCATCTAGAGGCGTCGAGGCATATCGTTATTAGTCCTTTGTCCCTGGTCATTTGTGATCGGGAGGGGTTTTGCTGCGAGCAGAGTGCATTTTGATGGTGCGCGCTCGTAAGTGATGGACCGGGCTCGGGTTGGGTGGGGATTTTGTATCCTGGAACAGAAAAAGTGGAGTGCTCGCGCGCCAAACGAAATTGGATTGGGGTGGGGAATCGTCTGGAAGTGACGGAGTGGCGGGGGGTTAGAAAAAATCGCAATAGAACCTTCACCCCGTGCACCTCTGTATAGGGGAGGTGCGCGCGGAGGGTGCGGTGATCGATTGGCGCGGGCGGCAATCGGGGTGAGAAAGTTTTATGGCGAGAAAATATTTTTGGCATGGATCAAAACTGAATGGCTGGGGAGATGAAGGGGGCAGATAAGATTCGTTTTGATGGCGCGTTTGGGCTGGAATTGATGGGAAGACGGTGAGATCCGCGGTCTTCCGGCCGCGGCTACTAGGGAGCATGCGTGCTAAGATTTGTCATCGAAAATAAGAAAGGGAGTTGCGATGGCATTTTTAAAACACGGCGAAACGCCGACGGACGAACCATTCAAAGCACGTTTAACGCCTTTGGAGGTTATGAACGCGATCGATGATCACCGTCGTGTTGTGGATTGTCGCGGCGCGCTGGTCGTGGTCATCGGGGTCGCCGGTTGATTTCTGGAAGACGCTGCCGATCGTGGCCTGCTATGCAGTGCCGATCACGTTCATCTTGGCGGGGACTTTGGGCGGAAACCTCTTTGACGCCGGAATGGAGAGGGTGAACGATACGACGGTCGTTGGCGTGATGACGCAGCCGCACATGGCGGGATGGCTGATGCTTTTGCAGATCGCCAACTTTGGACCCTATCTGGCCGTCTTTGGGGTTCGGTGCTGCTGGCAAAGACTGGCGATAGGAAAGATCGATCTCAACATTGCCGCGCAGAGTGTGGCGACTCTTCTGGCGGCCGACGGCGCGGTTGCTCCTTCCATGCTATGGAGAGAGAAAACGGCAGCGGAGGGGGCGAGGTTGACGCGGTTTTTGCGGTTTCATGAAATCGTGGATGTTTCGAAGAATAAGGATCGGGTCTGGATTTGCGGTGAGGCGAGGAAGGAATTGGAGAAAGTAAATTGAGAGAGGTTGGTCGCTGAAGGATTTAACTTATGCCGGTTACGATGGGAGCTGAAATCAAGATAACGCGAATTCCGTACGAGGAGCCGTATCATTTGAACCTCGAGATTACGGCGTCCAATGGCAGTATGCGCGGCGAACTCGAATACTACTGCAACGCCAAAGATCTGATGCACGTCGGATCGGAGATGCGGGCCTATGCGGGGAACCAAGAAGCCATAATCGTTTACGAACTGGGCTCGGAAAAGCCGCAGGATCGATTCGCATTTTTCCTCAGTATCCGCGTAAAAGCAGTCGACTCGCGCGGGCATTGTCAGGTGAGGATTCGTTTGAATAACAATGCACCGCCGCCGGAAGGGGAGTTAACGGAGTTTTCCATTGCGGCCGAGGTTGCGGACATCAATCGTCTAGGTGAATTGCTTGTCGAATTTGGCCAATTGAAACATCGCGTGCTTGTGTGGCAGGTCACTGCCGGGGAGTTGGTCGAATAGTAAGAGCAATGAGGGTCGTTAGTCATGCCAAAGGATGATCCGGAGAAGTTTGATGTTTTTGTTGAAAAGCATCCGGTGGGGACAGCGGTAACGGGACGGGTAGTGGCCGTGCATGCGTTTGAGCCATTCGGCCATTCTGGACAGTCGCCTATTTCCGCTTTGAGGAAATTAGGTAGCTGTCCCTAATTTCTCGGATGCAAACCACTCTGGAACTGGATTTATGAAGGATTTTTATAATTGATCTTTAGTCCGCGCGAACCGAAAACTCCTCGAGGAAATGGATAGGGTCTTTTCGGGACTGGAGTGTTGGAGGCGCGCGTAGAGCAAGCATTTTTCGTTATGTGGTATCTGTGGTTGCTATTGATGGATGATCGGGTTTGGCTCAGCCGGCTCATTGCTATTCCGGCGGGACTGTTGGCGGAGGCGTGTCTAGTGATGGGAATTCTCTCGCGGGATTCGATTTGGTTCGGGGTGATGCTAGCATCTTCGTTTGGCGGAATTGCCGTGGGAGTTTGGAGGCTGGGGGATTGGTGGAAGAAACGCGGAGAGAAACACGAGAGGCAAGAAGAGATAGTGGAGAGTGGGCGAGGATTTGAAGTAGTGGAGGGACGGGGGCAGCGAAAGTAATATTGCTGATTGATTGGATGAAGGGCATCGAAGTGAAAACACGCGTCGTAGCCGGCGCGGCTAGGATGGGGGATATCCACGGGCTGGCGCCCGTGGATATCAAGGGCAAGTTAGGTCCTTCAACGAGCTCGGGTGGACGATGCGTGTTGCGACGGGAATTTTTGAGCCTGGAGGTGGGGCGACGCTGGTTGTGCGGATTCCAGAGGTACTTAGCGAAACCGAGCGGCAGGCGAAGTACGACGAACCGCTGGGGCGGAAGTTGACGGAGTTGAGGATCGAGCATTCGCTGCGCGGGTTTTCGATTTGGGGAAATGACAAAAGCGGGATCACGGGCGTGGGGATCAAGGTGCGGACGGAAGGGATCGTGGAATTGGGGTAGTAGTTCAGGAGATTGCCAATCTGGGGGCGCCGAGGGAGACAGTGATTGAGATTGAAAGTGAGAAGGCGAACGTGGAGCTTACGCTAGGGGAAGCGGATGAGGGAATGCTGGATGGGGAATGAAATTAGCCCCTCACCCGGCCTCTCCCCGGAAAGGGGAAACAGGTGCAAGGAGGAGATATTCACGGTTGTGGTTTGGGGTTTGGAGAAGGCGGGGGGCCTTGGGCGCCGCCAGCCGCGCGGGGTCGAGGACGCTCGCCATCCAATCGGCCGGCGGCTC
>CAZCKE010000435.1:2746-3763 GCA_964499005.1 uncultured Tepidisphaeraceae bacterium | reverse complement strand
AGCATTTTGGGGAAACTCAACTACTGCCATCTGGAATTCCAGGCATAACCCCAGGTACGGAATCTTATTTTCCCGCGCATAGCGGATGCACTCGATCTTCCCCTCCGTCCCACGCACTCCAAACCCGCCGGGCACGATGATCCCGTGACAATCCGCCAGTCGCTTGGCCACGTTCGAGCGATCCACCGTCGTTGTGTCGATCCATTTGAAGTTGACGCTGATCCCCAGTTGGATGCCGCAATGCTCCCCCGCTTTGATGATCGACGCATACGCGTCCCGCAGCGAGGTATATTTCCCCGTGACGGCTATCGTGATCTCCTTGCGCGCCTTGCCGATCCGTTCGACGAACATGCGCCATTTCAGCCGCGCCTGATCCTCTTTCCCCTGATCGACTCGGTCATGCAGGTCCAGCAGCGTCAGCACTTCCCGGTCGATCCCCGCCGTCCGCAGCGCTTCGGGAATCGTGTAAATGCTCTCCACATCGTGCATCGTCACCACGCGCTTCATCGGCACGTTGGTGTACATCGAAATCTTCTCCCGCACCTTCTCCTTCACCGGGCTCGACGCGCGGCACGCGATGATGTGCGGCATGATCCCCACTTCCATCAATCGCTTGATCCCCAGTTGCGCCGCCTTCGATTTCTGTTCCCCCAGCGCCCCCGGCTCCATCACGTACGTCAGCACGACAAACACGACCGAGTTTTCCCCCTCCTCATACGCAAGCTGACGGCACGCTTCCAGATACGCCTGATTCTCAAAATCCCCCACCGTTCCGCCCACCTCGACGAAGACGACGTCCGCATTGGTCTTGGCCGCCAATTCCCTTAGTCCAAATTCACTTCCCCCGTTACGTGCGGGGATAACTTGAAGTCCCCCCCCAAGTAATCCCCCTGCCCTCCTTTTTTCCACACTGAGGAAAGCATCTGCCCATTGGTTTTTGTACTTGCCTCCGTCAACATATGAATCTACCGGTCTCCCTTAGTTCCCCGCGTCTAATCCCCCCTCCTCACCACCTCC
>CAZCKE010000435.1:0-2736 GCA_964499005.1 uncultured Tepidisphaeraceae bacterium | reverse complement strand
GGTAATCCCCTCTCCTTTCTTTTTTCAAACCTAGGGAAAGAATCGGCCCATTGGTTGGGTAATTGGCTGCCGTCAGATCCCGATCGAGCAGGCGCTCGTAAGTCCCCAGGTCCATATCCGTCTCCATCCCATCATCCAATACGAACACTTCCCCATGCCGGTACGGACTGAGCGTCCCGCTGTCGATGTTGTAATACCCCTCCATCTTGATCGGCGCCACCTGCAGCCCCTTATCCTGAAGCAACTTGGCCAGCGATGACGAGAATATCCCCTTGCCCAGTCCGCTCATGACGGTCCCCACCACAACCACGTATTTATGATGCCCCGGCTTATAACCCTGAGGCATTGGAGTATAAAACTCCGTGTCATCCGTCGATTGCCCGATTTTGTATAAAAGCTCTTCGTTGCTCATGGTGGTTCCTAAGCGCTGAGCGCTCCGGACATTCTCGTATATCGTTTCACAAACGCCTCATACTGCTGCGGCGTATCGATCCCATGCACCGCCCGCTGCGTTTTGACCACATAAATCGACCCCCCGCGTTCCAAAACGCGCAATTGCTCCAGCTTTTCCGACATTTCCAGCGGTGTGGGGGGCCAGGCCGCAAACTGCAGAAGAAACTCACGCCGGTAAGCGTAAATTCCCTGATGTAAATAATAGGTCGGCCCGGCACTTGCGGTCGAATCGGCGTCCCGCCGGTACGGAATTACCGACCTCGAAAAATAGAGCGCTCGGCCATCTTGATTGATCACAACCTTGACGAGGTTCGGATCGGCGGGGTCTGCGCCGGCCGGAAATGGCGTCGCCGCCGTCGCCATGTCTACGTCGCTTTCCGCAAGACAATGAACCAGCTCCTCAATCGTCGCCGGATCGATTTCCGGCTCATCCCCCTGAACATTCAGGATGATTTCATCATCCAATCCGCGGGCCACTTCCGCGATCCGATCCGTCCCGCTGACATGCGACGGAGAGGTCATCGCGCATCGCGTCCCAAACGGCCGCAGCGCCTCCACGACCCTTTGATCATCCGTCGCTACCAGCACATCCCGCAGCAACCTGCACTGTCTCGCCCGCTCCACCACATGCTGCACCAACGGCTTGCCGGTCGTTGAAGCGACAATTTTGCCCGGAAAACGTGTGGAAGAATAACGCGCGGGTATGACGGCTATCGCAGCCAAAGTCGATCCTTAAAAACAATTCCGGGTCAACTAAGAACTGCGGAGCGAGGATACGATGAATGGCCTGTCGGGTCAAGAAATGCCCAAACCGGTACTGGTTCAGATAGTTTTTTCGACGACTTTTCCGCATTCCGGGCAGCGGTCGGGGGTGGCGCGAAGGTCGTAGCCGCAGTGTGGGCACGGCATAGCTTGGGAATCAATGGGCATTCTCCAGCGGACAAAAATCCCGGCCAAATACTTTCTAAAGACATATGGGACTGCGGGCAATACAAGCAACAAAGCAATGTTGGTCAGCGGCAAATAAGATCGAAATCCCATCGGATGATGGGCGAATTGATATGGCCAGTCGTGGTCCACGAAGAAACCGGTCTCTCCATATATAAGCTCAAATGAATAGCGGGTTGTTCCATGTAGCCACGCAAGCTGATGCTCTCCGGGCCAAATCGCGCACAAAATACGCAAAGATACGACCAAGAGCAGCACAGCGATCCAGAGACAAACGAATCCTTTGAATAGCCACTGGCGAAGATGTTTCACGTCGAGATTGTACCTCGCCTAAGTCGATTAGTTTGAGCAAGTCCTCAATCTCCCAAACGTTCTTGGAAAGGCCAGTGGCCATAGCCAGATAACAGGGCAGCTTCGGGTTTCATCATTCTGGTTTCATTCGGATTTCTGGCTTCGGATTTCGTCATTCCCACGCCCCATCTCCCGTTACAATCCCCTCGTGTCCCCCACGGCCCTACTTCAGGATGTTCTCCACGTCCTCTACCCCCCGCGCTGCATGTCCTGCGGCTCTGACATCTTCGATGCTGGCGGCGACTCTTCCTTCTGCCCCGACTGCTCATCCCGCCTCTCCGACCTGACCTCCGCCAATTTCTGCGACCGCTGCGCCCGACCCCTGGGCCCCGCTGCCGCCTGCCCCTATTGCGAAGGCAAGGGAATCTTCCCCTTCCAATCCATCGCTGCACTCGGTATCTACCGCAATCCCCTTCGCCGCCTCATTCACCAGATCAAATACCACTCCCGCTGGCCACTGGCCGAAATTCTTGCTCAGCGACTCACCCAGCAAAAGCGGGTTCAAAATCTGCTGAAACAAACCGACGTGCTGATCCCCATTCCCCTTCACTGGTCGCGCCATATCGGTCGGGGCTATAACCAGGCCCGCGCCGTCGCGGCCCGACTCTCGCACCTCTCCCGAATTCCCCTCTCACCGGCGATCATCCGTTTGAAAAATACGCCCATGCAAACCGCCATCCGCTCCGGCGCCGACCGCATCGCCAACGTCCGCAACGCCTTTGCCTTGATCCGCCCCAGAGCCATCCGCAGCCAACGCGTCACCCTCATCGACGATGTCATGACCAGCGCCTCCACCCTTAAATCCGCCGCGTCATCCCTCCGCGACGCCGAACCCGCCACCATCCACGCCATTGTCCTCGCCGTCGCCGACCCCAGGCGCAGGGATTTCCAAACTGTGTAACAGCCCTGGCATTGTGAGCGAAGAATTCTTACCGCGGAGCGGCTGTGTTAAATGTCAACTATTCAGGGACACGCCCCGGCCGC
>CAZCKE010000434.1:0-3767 GCA_964499005.1 uncultured Tepidisphaeraceae bacterium | reverse complement strand
TCGGGATCAGAGTCATCGGATTCATCGGGTTCTGGGGGACGCCAAGCATGTCCGCACTGCAGGCACGTGCGCCGCCCGATGCTGCTGATCAGAACGGGCAATCCCGTCAGTGTAAACAGTGCGAAGGCGGCAAAAGAATATTTCGTAATTTCGAAGGGATCGAGGCAGGCGGGCACCAAAAAAGAAATCACGGCCAGACCAAGCAGAAGAGCTCCGATACGAGAGCGGCGCCGATCATAAGACAGACTTTGGCCGCCGCAGTTGGGGCAGGTGAGACGGGCGATTTCAGCATTGCGGCGTTTTTGTCGTGATTCATCGATGGCGCGGAGAACAGCGGTAGCCTGGTCGAGATCGGATTGCCGAACCAGAAGGTCGACACCTCGGACAACTGAGCCGTAGCCGGCCATTCCTGCGTCGAGAATGTCGCCGACGATGTGGGTTTCGATCTCAGCGTTTTCAAGAGCGAGCTTGGCGAGGTTGGCTTCCATGGAGGAAGAAAACCTGCGAAGACAGACGGCTTTTTGGTTTCCGGGGAATTGGTAATCGAGGATGGGAACGGGCGGATGAGGGAGGTCGGCGGGCATGGGGTTATTGTACAAAAGCCCCTCACCCCAACCTTCTCCCCGGAATACCAGGGAGAGGGGAGAAGAATCAGTGGCCGTTTCCGTTGGCGTGGCCGTTGCCATTGGAATGGCCATTGACGGATGCGGCATCGCCGTTTCCGTTTTGGTATTCGTAGTAGGTTCGGATGTTTCGGCCGTAGTAGCCGCCGCCAGTGGCGCGGACGGCGTTGAGGACGACGCCGAGGTGTTCGGCTTTGATCTGGCGGAGGCTGTCGCGGGTTCGGATGAGGACGCCGCGGCTGTTGCTGCGGGCGCGGACGACGGTGATGACGCCGTCGACGCGCGGAGCAAGGGCGACGGTTTCGGAGACGAAGAGGAGCGGGCCGCTATCGAAGATGACGTGGTCGAATTCTTCCAAGGCGCGGTCGATGAACTCAACGAGGAGCTGGCTTTCGAGCAGTTCGGTGGCGTTGGTGGGCTTGAAGCCGCTGGGGAGAATAAAGAGGTTGGGAACGGGCGTTTCCTGGACCAGGTGCTCGAAGCGATCGACGTCATTGAGGACGTCGGAGAAGCCCTGCTCGTTGGAGGCGAGGAAGACGCGATGAAGCTCGGGGCGGCGGAAATTGGCGTCGACGAGAAGGATTCGCCGGCCGTTGAGGGCCAGACCGGCGGCGAGATTGCACGCGATGGTGGACTTTCCGTCGCCGGGCGAGGGGCTGGTGATCAGGAGGCTGCGCATGGAATCGAGGGCCGAGGCGTGCTGTAGGCGCGTACGGACCTGACGGAGTTGCTCGGCCATCATGGAATGGGGAGCTTCATAGATCACGACGGGGAGGCGAGCGCCGGCGGATTGAGGATCGTCGTCCTCGTGGGGAACCATGCCCAGGAGGTTCATGCTGCCGACGCGATTGATGTCGCGCGGGGAGCGGATGGAGGTGTCCATGAGCTCGCGGAAGAAAGCGATCCCCAGGGCCAGGACCAGGCCGATGGTGACAGCGAGGGACATCGTGACGGGCAGGCGCGGAAAACTGGGGGTATCGGGCATTTCGGGGCGTCCCCACCACTGCACGCCGCTGAAATCCTGCTTGGCAGAATAGCTGGTCAGGCGGTCTTGCTGCTCGTCGATGGCCTTGATGCGCGACTCATAAGCGCGTTTTTCATCGATCTTTTGCTGGAGATTGGTGGTCAGATCAGTCAGATGAGCGACGTCGATCTCCAGATTTTCGATGGATGTGGAGGTCTCCTTGAGCTCGCGTTCGATGGCATCGGCGCGTTCCTTGGATTCCTCAAGGGCCTGGGTGCGATAGCGCACACGCGTCTCGGCGATGGCATCGTTCAACTGCTTTTCAATGTACTGCTTGCGTGATTCGAGATTGGCAACGGAGGGATGATCGGGGCCGTATCGGGCCAGCTCATTGGAGATGGCGATCTCCAGGTTGTTGACGGTTTGACGATCGCCGAGGATCTGGGGATCGGCGTAGATGGCGGCGGCGACCTGGGGAGGATCTTGATCGGCATCGATCTGCGACTTGACGCGGTTGTAATTGTCGGTGGCGAGGGTGAGGTCCTGTTTCAGCTTGATGCGGTTCTCGATGAGGTGGGAAAGCTCCAGGTCCTTGGTGTCAATCCGGTTCTGCGTGCCGGTGACGCCGTAGGTGTTGAGCTGACTCTGGAGGTCGGTGATTTCGCCGCTGATGAGCTTGAGCTGATTTTCCTCGGCGACGCGGCGGTTTTGGAGGCTGACATTGCGATCGAGCTCGCGGTCGCGATTGAGCTTGTCCTGCTCGTTGATGTATTGGTCGACGATGCCCTGGACGATCTTCTGGCAGGAGTCGGGATCGCGATAGGTCATCGAGACGCGGAGCAGGCGGGTGTCGGGAACGATGCTGACGTCGAATTTATCGAGGAGATTGGCCTTGCGGTCTTCGAGAGTCGAAAAGCTGTTGAACCACTCGGTTTTGCGGATGTCGCTGTCGGGATTGTTGAGAACCTTGGTGAAGAGGGCGGGATCGCGGAGCAGAGTGGCATGGGTCCGCTGATCGACGGCCATGTTAACGGTGTTGAAGCTGGGAGCGTGGGGATCGTCGTAAGCGCCGGTGGGAAGGACTTCGCCAAGTGTTCCGACGGCGGTAAAGCGGGAGAAATATTTTTTGAGCCAGGAATTGACGCCATAACCGGTGACGGCGCTGATGAGGACCATCACGGCAATGAGCCAGGCATTGGAGCGGATGACGCGCCAGATATCGGCGCCGGTCATTTGCGGACCACTGTAGGGATGAGCGAGCGCTGCAATTGGGGCGTGAGGCGCGGACGGAATGGCGACGGCAGAGGACCCGGCGGGTCGCGGCAACCGATACGGCGTGGTCTGCGGCAAAGTCGTCATCGGACATTTTCTCCCAAGACCATTGAAAGAGGAACCGGGGTGATTACGCCTGCCGGTGGATCACCCGCTGAACCCCTCCAATTGGGGGCCGTATCCTCGCATTTGGCCGGCGGGGCTTCAAGCATTTTCCGATATTTGGGCCGGCTTTACGGCACATTAACGTCGGCCTGCCCCGAGCGCACCAAAAGATCCTGTAATCGGGCCCGTATGCGGGCAGTCTGAAGCTGATCGGGCTGTTTACTGAGCATATCGAGCCCCAATTTGGCTTGCTGCTGAGCCGCGTGCAGGTATTGCAACTTTAAATATCCCTCGCCCAGATGCAGATAAGCCTCGGGGAAGGGCTTTTCTCCAACGACCTTATTGAGAATATTGACGCCGTCGTCGACCTGGCCGGAGAGGATCATCAACCAGGCCTGGGTGTCGAGAATCAGGATGTTGTGCTGACCCAGGGCGTTCATCTGGTCGACGGCTTTGTTGGCGTAGTCGAGGCCCTCTTTGGTGTTGGGCGGAGAGTAGTCGTCGGCGAGGAGGCAGGCCATATTGTTCATCGCTTCGATGTTGTCGGGCTGAAGTTTGAGCCAACGATCGAGGGCATCGCGGGCTTTTTCGACAAGCGGGCGCGGCTGGGCAAATTGGTAAACCTGTGAGGCGATGCGAATCAGGTCGAGCTGCTCGGAAGGTTTGAGCTTGTCCCAGCCGGCCATGGCGGCGTCGATGGTGGCGACGGCGGAGGCGTCGTCGGGCTTGAGGTGCTGAAGCTGGGCGAGCTCGAGGCGCGCGAGGAAAAATCTTTGGGAAAAAGGCTGGACGGCGGCGATCGC
>CAZCKE010000433.1:0-3774 GCA_964499005.1 uncultured Tepidisphaeraceae bacterium | reverse complement strand
CCCGCTGGTGGGGTGGTCCCGGGCCGAGGAAACTCGGGCCGGGGTGGAGGCGGCCTTGACCCCGGCCGACGTGCCATTTGGCACCGTCAACGAGATGGCCGACGTGTTGAATCACCCGCAGCTCGACGCGCGTGAGCGCTGGTTCGACATTCCCAGCGCGGTGGGCGCTCTGCGCGCACTGCACCACCCCATGAACATCGCCGGTCTGCCGCGCCCAGCCGGTAGCGTCCCGATGCTGGGCGAACACACCGCCGAAGTCCTCGCCGAGCTCGGCCTCTAAGAGTGCAGCCGCGCCATGTAGTGGGCGTCGACGAAGCCGCCTGGCCGCCGGGCGTAGTCTCGCCCCGTGCCTTCGATGACAAACCCGAATTTCTCGTACAGGTGAATCGCGGCCGCATTGTCGGTGAACACCTCGAGCTCGATCCGCCGCAGGCCCAGCCAGTTGTCGGCCAGATCGACCATTGCCTTCATCAGCGCATTGCCAACGCCGCGGTTCTGAAAGTCGTCGTGCACCGACATGCCCATGTTCGCAACGTGACTGCGGCGGGGGCCTCCGGCTGCGTCTAAACCGAGATTACCGACTACCCGCCCGTCGATAACCGCCACCAGGAAGTGGCCGGCGGTCCGGCGCTGGCTCAGCCATTCGCGCCGCTGATCGAGCGATCGCCAGGGCAACTGCATTGTGTTGGCGATGACGTTCGGGCAGTCGAAGATCTCGTGGATCGCCTCGGCGTCGGCCGGTTCGAAGGCGCGGATCTCGATCTCAGACACGTGGCTGCTCGTGTGACAGCAGCCAATCGTGCGCGACCGGGCCATGGCCAGCGCCGAGCGGCCGAGCGTAGCGGATCGCCTCAGTCACGTAGCGCTTGGCTGCCCCGACCGCATTCACAACATCGAGTCCATCGGCCAGGCCAGCGGCGATGGCCGCCGAAAACGTGCAGCCGGTCCCGTGCGTGTTCGGCGTATCGAACCGCTCCGAAGCAAAGGTGTGGAACGTCCGCCCGTCGAAGAGCAGGTCGATCGCGTCGCCGGCGCGGTGCCCACCTTTCATGATCACGGCGCGCGGTCCCAGGGCATAGATGTCGCGGGCTGCCTGGCGAATGTCGTCCTCGGTCTCGAGCGGCCGCGCCACCAGCACTTCGGCCTCGGGCAAGTTCGGCGTGAGCACCAGCGCCAGCGGCAGCAAATCGCGCACGAGCGCCTGGACCGCGTCTTCTCTGAGCAACCGGTCGCCACTCTTGGCCACCATCACCGGATCGACCACCAATCGGTCGAGGCGCCAGTGGCGGAGGCGCTCGGCGACGGCGCCGATGATCTCCGCGCTGAACAACATGCCGGTCTTGGCCGCGTCGACGCCGATGTCGTCCACGATCGCGTCGATCTGGGCGGCGATGACCTCGACGGGAAGTTCATGGACCGCGCGTACGCCGACGGTGTTTTGTGCGGTGATGGCGGTGATGGCGCTCGTGCCATAGACGCCCAGCGCCTGGAACGTTTTGAGATCAGCCTGGATCCCCGCCCCGCCGCCCGAATCCGAGCCGGCGATTGTCAGCGCCACGGGCCGACTGTGCGCTGCGTTTGCTGGTGACATACTGTGCCTCCGCCACTTCAAGTGGCCGCGTCAAAGAACGCCAGCTCGAGGGACATCGCGCGGCGATACGCGGTGCGCACTGCCGCCGAATTGAGCGCGTAGCGATCGAGCAGCCCCTCTAGCCTGCCGGCCAGGCCTTCAAATTCTGGCGATGCATAAGTCCGCACCCACTCGGCGTACGGGTTTTGCTCGGTGGCCGCTCCCGCGGCGGCCAATGCCTGTCCGAGGTGGGCATAGAGGCGCATGCACGGGGTCATCGCCGCGCAGATCTCGCCGACGCTTCCCAGAGCCGCCGTTGACAATAGAAAGTCGGTGTAGTTGAGGGTCGCCAGCTCCGGCGACGGGTTGTCAATGTGCACCCCCCAACGGGAGGCGTACGCGGCATGCAAGTTGAGCTCGTCCAGCGCCCCTGATAACAACTCGAAGAAGTCGCGCAGCCCTTCGCGGTCTGGACAGCGCGCCAGCGCGAGCGCGTACGCCCGCGCAAACACGTCGAGAAAGAAGGCGTCCTGGACGACATAGCCCACAAAGGTGGTGCGCGGCAATGTCCCATCGGCCAGTCCGCGCACGAACCGGTGCTCGAGGGCCCGCTTTGCCAGGTCGGCATTCTCGAGCCACAGTTCGGCCGCCATGGAGGTGGTTGCGACTGGCATCGACGTGTACGTCTATGTGCGCGCGGTCACCGCCGCTGGCTTGCGTTCGATCAGCCGGCTCAGCGCGACATGTAGGGCAAACGCCACGATGAAGCTTGGTAGAGAGGCGCCCAGCCAGGGCGCGGTGCCGGAAATGCCGAGCGCGGGCACACCGGAGATCGTCAAATATACGGCCATCCCGACGAGCCAGACGGCGATACCGATCCAGTTGACCAGCGCGCGACCTCGCTCCGGATGCAGGAGCTCCGCGGGTGCGTAGCGGCGGCCGCGCAACACGAAGTAGTCCGCGGCGAGCACGCCCAGGAGCGGCACGAAGGCCGAACCGATCAGCAGCAAGAAGCTCTCGTACTGGGCTAGCGGCACGACCCAGGCGATCGCCAGGACCAGGACGCAGATGCCGATGGTCAGCACCCGCCGGCTGGCGTGGGGCACCAGATTCTGGATGGACACGGCCGTCGAGTACACGTTGGCGAATCCCTCGTCGGTCTCGTCGATGAGCAGCGCGATGAGCGCGATCCAGCCGCCGGTGACGCCAGCAATGCCAGCTAGCAGCGACGCGACGGGCGCGTCCGGATCCGAGATAACGCCCGCGCTCAACACGAGCAGCGCCCCGAGCGCATAGAACCAGACCTGGGGCACAAAGTAGCCCAACCCCGTGCCCCAGACGGCGCTCCGCCGCGAGCGTGAGAAGCGGCTGTAATCCGCCACCAGCGGGAACCATGAAATCGGTAGGGCAACGACCAGATCGACCCCAGCCCAGAAGGTTAAATCTCCAGTTCCAGGCTGCCTGAGCAACGAGCCAACGTCATACGACGTGAGCAGCGAAATGGTGATCCACACGGTCGTGATGACCACCAGCCACACGGCGAACTTCTCCAGCCACTGCTTGGTCACGCGCACGGGTCCGCCCAGCGCCATCACCAGCGTCATGACCGTAAAGATCAGCACCCAGACGTGATAGGCGGACGGGATGCCAAAGAGACGCGCGGCCAACACGTCGGTGGCCTGAGCCATGACGATGATCTCGAACGTCGCCCAGCCGAGGAGCTGCAAGACGTTGAGGACCGTCGGCACGTACGAGCCACGCACGCCCAGTGGCCCGCGCAGGAGGGCCATCGTCGGCATGCCCGTGTCGAAGCCGATGCCGGCGGCCAGGCCCAGCAGCACGTTGCCAATCAGTGCGCCTACCAGGATCGCCAGCAGCGCCTCGCCCAGGCCGAGCCCGGGCACGAGGAACATACCTACGACCATGACCAGGAAGCTGATGCCCAGATCAGCCCACAAGACGAACGTGTCCCATGTGCCAAGCACCTGCCGCGAACGGTGGACGGGTTCGATTCCCACGTCGTCCCCACGCGCCTCATTCACCATGGTGGCCATACCAGACTCCTTGTGCTGCAAGCTGCGAAGTGCACGCGCCGGCCGCGCGGACCCCGCCCGACACCAGCCCAAAAAAAGAACCGCCACCCACATTTGCTAGCGGGGGCCGCCGCCCCGGGATCTCGCACATCCCTTCCCTCGCTTTACCCC
>CAZCKE010000432.1:684-3800 GCA_964499005.1 uncultured Tepidisphaeraceae bacterium | reverse complement strand
CACCTTGGTCGTGATGAACACGCGGTCGCGCCGGCCCTTGGTTGCCTGGCCCAAAATCTCTTCCGATTTGCTCGAGGAATATACATCCGCCGAGTCGAACATCATCAGGTCCGCCTCCAGGCAGATATCCACCAGCCGCGTCGCCTCCGCGACATCGGTAGCGCCCCATGCCTTGAAGAAATCGCCGCCGCCGCCGAAGGTGCCAGTGCCCAAGGTCAAAAGTGGCACCTTGAAGCCCGAACCGCCCAGTTGTCGAAATTCCATGGTGATCTTTCCCTGAAATTGAAATTCCGCGTCTCTTGCGAAAGCCGACCGCGTCGGCTGCCGCAAGTGTATGCCCGCGATCGCGGTTCTGGCCAGTCGGAATTGCGTGGCAGGCCCCGAACCGCGCGGTCTCAGTTGACCGTTTCAATATGCGGCGGTTAAAAACGAGTGAACCTTAATACCGGTGGAACCATGCGCGAATTAACCGTATCCCGACGAAAATTTCTGGCGGCATCGGCCATTGGCCTGGGCGCCGCCGCTCTTTCAAATTTCAATCTTCGCGAAGCATCCGCCGACGGGCCCACGGCGCCGCCGCCCAAGCCCCTGGGATTTGCCTTTGTCGGCATCGGCGGCTTCGCCATGGGGCAACTCCTGCCTGGCATCACCCGCGCCAAATATTGCAAGCCCGTCGCCCTGGTCAGCGGCCATCCCGACAAGGCCCGCGCCCAGGCCCGCCGCTACAACATCGATCCGAAAAATATTTACAACTACGACAACTACGATTCGATCAAGGACAACCCGGACATCGACGTCGTTTACATCGTACTGCCCAACTCGATGCACGCCGAATACACCCTCCGCGCGTTCCAGGCCGGCAAGCATGTCATCTGCGAAAAACCGATGGCCGTTTCGGTCAAGGAAGCCCAGCAGATGGTGGACGCCGCCAAGACCGCCGGCAAGCGATTGCAGATCGGATATCGCATGCACTTCGATTCGCCGACGCAGGCGTGCATCAATGCGATCCGAAACGGCGACATCGGCCCGCTCCAGATCATCGAAGCCGAAACCGGTTTTCGCATCGGCGATCCTTCGCAGTGGCGATTGAACCGCAAACTCTCCGGCGGCGGCTGCCTCATGGACATCGGAATTTATTCGCTTAGTGCCGCCCGTTATCTCAGCGGCGAAGAGCCCACCGAGGTCTTCGCGCACACGTACGGCGACGCCAGCGATCCGCGTTTTAAGGAGGTCGAGCAGAATTGCGATTTCCAGTTGAAGTTCCCCAGCGGGGTGCTCGCCAGTTGTCTCTCCAGCTACAACGCCAATCTCAATCGTTACGTCGCGCACGGTCGCAATGGACGCTGCATTCTCGAACCAGGCCAGGCGTACAACGGCGTCAAATTCCAGATCAGCAAGGGCCGCTCGCTTCAGGCGGTTGACGTGCCGCCGCTTGACCAGTTTTCCGGCGAGATGGACGGCTTCGTGCAGGCGTTGGCCGGCAATTCACCTTTTAAAGCCACCGGCGAAGAAGGTTTGCAGGACATGCGGATTATTGAGGCCATTTACGAATCCGCCCGCACTGGAGCGAGTGTAAAAGTTTAATCCACTACGTCGGCCTAGCGGCGTTACATGCGATTTTGCGGATTAAAGGTTTTTGGAATGTGAACGGATTTGCGGAAAGTCTGGCAATCCTTCCCAAGGTATAATTCCGCATCGTGCGATCCGTACCGGCAGATTATTTCATCGGTTCGAGTTTACATGCCGCCCGGCGGCTTGGGATCCTCGCCGTCGCCTTGGCCATTGCCGGCTGCGCCGCGAGAAATAAAGCCCCCGTGGCTCCCCTGTCCGCCCCGGCCGTCTTTTCTCAGGCGAATAACTTCGCCGGCACGCCGCTTTCGGGCCCTTTGGCGGTCGATGTCGCCTCCATCTCGACCGCCGACTCGCTTGCCGTCAAGGTGACGTTCATCGCGCTGGAAAAAATGCCGGTCACGGCTGATCCGCCCCTGGGCCGAATCGTCCGCCTCATCGTCGCTACGCGCGAAGGATCGCCGGTTCTTCCGTCGGCACGACTGACATTGGGCGTCCGAATCCGGGAAGTCGATCACGCCGCCTCTGTCCTGGCCGATCTCAACGCCGGCAAATATGGTCGCTGGGCCCTGATCTCCACCCAGCAAAGCGCCCTGCTCCGTGGATCGACCGCTGCGTTTGGCCTGGACGATCGTCAGGGCCCGCCCGATCTGATCCCTGGCCGGATTGCCGGTCGCCAGTTGCAACTGGAATTTTACCGTTCCAGTGCATCGCCCAAGTCTGCCTCGACCCAGCCTACGACCGCGAAATCTTCGCCGGCTCCGGATTCGCTTCTCATCCCCGAATCACGCCTGGTGCAGGCGTCCCTGCTTCTGAATGACTTTATTAATCCCGCTCCTCTGCCGGGATTGGCCGGCGCCTATGCCGCGCGCCCATCGCCGGGGCCGCGCCGCAATCTCCTGCCCGTTCCCGCCCCGGCGACTCAGCCCCTTCCTCCTCCCATTTATCAAACGGAGCTGGCGTTGTTTGACCGCCGCGGCCAGCCGGACGCCTTTGCACTCTTCATCCCCATCACGTTTCAAAACGCGCAGAGCCAGGCCGTCCTAACCGTAGTCGAAATTTTGCCGGCCGCCTCGGAATCGACTCAGCAGAAATACGTCGACCGCGCCATCCAGGACATCCGCGCCGCTTCCGATCAGGCCGCGCGTCAGGCCAAGCCCGCCCGCGCCGATTCGTCCGACTGGCCCGGCCTTTCCAGCGCCGTCGAGTCCCTGGTCTGGTCCGATCGCCAGCGGGCCGGCCTGGCTTATCTCGCCAATCAGACCGATTCCTCTCTCACGCTGGACATCGCTTTGACGGCCAATGAAACGATCCTCTCTCGCCTTGCCCAGCTCGTCAGCAGCGCCATTGACGCCAATCCCGACGCTCGCGATCGCTCATCCGTCGGCTGGCTTCTGGATCGCACCACACTGCAACTGATTCTCCAGATCCAGGCCGCCAACCAGCTTCCCCTCGAATTGCAGGCGATCCTCGCCCTGCGCGCCGGCGAAGCCGGTCGGCATCTCGAACGCCTTGCCGAAATCCTCAGCCACGCCGCCGGTCAGCAG
>CAZCKE010000432.1:0-674 GCA_964499005.1 uncultured Tepidisphaeraceae bacterium | reverse complement strand
AATCGCTTGCCACCCTACAATATATTTTCCCTTGTGGTTTCCTCCCCCGCCCCTCGCGCCCTGGGGTTTGATTGGCTCAATTCCCGCAAGCTCGCTCCCGCGGGATACGATCCCCTTGCTTCACCCAAAGAACGACGTGCCGCCCTCGAGCAGGCGCAGCAAGCTGCTGCCTCTCCGCCGGCGGCCCAGTGATTCGGGAGTTTGATTCGTGAATGATCAGCAGAATAATCCGGACAGCCCCCGCCAGGAAAATTCTTCTTTGGAGGAAAATTCTCCGTCGGAAAAGATGGCGCAACCGGAAAAAAAGTCAGGGGAACAAAAGCCTCACCTTTCCCGCGCCCGCCGCTGGCGCCGCCGCCTCACCTGGCTGGTCGTGTTCCTGCTCGGCTGCTCGGTCATTTCCCGCTTGCTCATCATTTTTATTCTGCCCCCCGTCCTGCGCCATGTTGCCAAGGCCTACGGATTGACTGCCCAATACGAGCGCATGGAACTCTATCTGGTGGACGGGGACGTCGGCATCTGGCACTTGTCCCTTACCCCCATCGAGGGGGGCGATCCCCTCATCCAGTCCGAATACGCCCGCGGCGACATCTCCGTGCTCAATCTCCTGCGGGGCCGCGCTGGCGTCCCCCGCCTGGCACCCGAAGGCCTTGACCTGCACGTCGGCACAAAGC
>CAZCKE010000431.1:0-3811 GCA_964499005.1 uncultured Tepidisphaeraceae bacterium | reverse complement strand
GCTCTCGATCCATCCACCAAGACTTATTTTCTTAAAGGCGGCGGCCACTGGTTCAGCGCCTCGGATTCCCTGGGCCCCTTCCATCTCTCCAGTGCTCCTCCAACGCCGATTTCCGCTCTGGCCGATTCTTCCGGCTATCAGGACCCTCAAACCCCCGTCCCCGATGACCAAGCCAATTCCGTTGAGATCGTCACCGCCACCGAACCGACCGAGGTGATCTGGTCCGATGGCCAGCCCGAGATGATCCCCATCTCCGGCACTTCCCTACTCTACTGGGACAACACCACCTCCGATATCTTCCTCCAGATCGACACCCAGAAAACATTTGTCCTGCTTTCCGGCCGATGGTTCGTCTCGCCCGGCCAAAGCGGCCCCTGGACCTACGCCGCGCCAAATCAGCTTCCTCCCGATTTCGCAAAGATTCCGGCTGACAGCCCCAAGGCCAACGTGCTCGCATTCGTCGCCGGGACCCAGCAGGCGCAAGACGCCGTTGCTGATGCTTCGCTCCCGCAAACCGCCGCCGTCGATTACAAAAATTTCGATCAACCCGTCGTCGAATATGACGGCAACGCTTCTTTCCAACCCATCGAAAGAACGACTTGTAGCTACGCCGTGAACTGCGGTACTCCCGTCATTCTCGCCGAGGGGAATTATTACTGCTGTTACAATGGCGTCTGGTATCTATCCACCGCCACCACGGGCCCCTGGAGCGTTTGCACGCGGGTCCCGCGCGTGATTTATTCGATACCGCCTTCTTGCCCCGTCTATAGCGTGACCTTCGTTTACGTCTACGGCTTCACCGGAACCGTGGTTTACGTCGGATACACCCCCGGATATCTCGGCTGCTATCCATTCAACGGCGTCGTCGTGTACGGCACCGGCTATCGTTACCACTCTTGGAACGGCCATCGTTTCTTTCCCTGTCCTGTGCCCTACGGGTTCGGCGCCCGGTATGACGCCTATACAGGTCACTGGGGCTTCCAATTTGGCTTGGCCCTGGGCGGTGGAAACGGGCTAATCCGCGAGGATCGCCACATGGGTGATCGTGGTGGAACCTGGTTCGGATACGGCGGCTATTGTCCCGCCATCATCCGCGAAGACATCCGCATGAAAACTACTTTCATTCTCAGTCACAACGAAAACCTGCGCCGTCTTCAAGACCAATCCAAAGACCGCGATCCCTATGGGCGCGACATATACGACCGTCGCAAAGATATTCACCGGGATCTAACGCCCCCGCCTCCACCCAAAATCGAGCATGCCCCGGCGAGGCCCACCCCGGATAATCGAGACAATCTCTTCGTGGATCATCAGGGAAATGTTTACCGGCGAACCGACAATGGATGGGAAACGCGAGATCAGAATAAATGGATGCCTCCCCGCGACCAGCCCTCGAATCCCGTAAAGCCTCCGGAGAATCAGCCGATCATTCAACACGGCCCGCAACAACCCCCTCATGAAGCAAAGCCCCCTCACGAGGTCCAGCCACCGCAACCGCCTCATCCGGTTGAGCCCTCCCACAACGAGCCTCCGCCCCAGGCATCTCGCGGCAGCAAAGGCGGGAATCAGGGCGATCTCGATCGCGACTATCGCGCTCGCCAGGAAGGCCAGGACCGCTCACCTCAGCGTCCCCCGCCTCAGGAGCAGCCGCGGCAACAAGAAAAGCCACGCCAACAGGAGCAGCCTCATGTTCAAGAGCAACCCAGGCCACAGCCGCAACCACAACAGCAGCAACAGCAGAATAATCAGCAGGGACCGGCAGCCAGAGGAAGTAAATAAAGAGATGAAAGACAATACCTACTGCAAGCTTGCCCGGGCATTGCTGCCAACCTGTGGCCCCGCCGGAGGTGGCGCATCGAGGTAGAGGGTGCCCCACGTGTTGGGGCGCAACTCCGTTTGACTTGATTTAGGGGCTGACCAGAAGAAATCCGCCGCGCTGTCGAAATCGCGCACATGCACGTTGAACGCCAGCGCCGGCTGATGCACCGGATCAAATCCGTGCAATGCCTTCGCGGGGATCAGCATCTGGACGATGTACCGATCCCGCAGGATTTTCCCATGCGTCTGGATGGCCGTGTCGGGTATCAAGTGATCGTTCAGCGCATCGCCGTCGCGGTGCCACCGGCCCACGACTCCCACCGAACCATTCTTTGAATCCCCGTCACCCGGCACAAAGAAGAATTGATGCGAATTCAGGTCATACGCATACTCATCCGAAGTCACCGGCCGCGTCGAAATCCAAAACTCCACATTATCGCGCGTCCACCACCACCCCGACGCCGGAGCCGTCTCGAGATGAGTGTCGAACACTTCCATTCCCAGATACAGGCCCTGCTGCGTCCATCCCATGTATACATTGGGCGTTGAAACTTGCCGGCGATCGATCCCCACCACTTGCTCACGCCGCAAATTGAAATGCGATTCCTTGCTCCAATCCGCCAGATCGCCGTCGAGGTTGGGAACCTTCGCCAGATACGGAACGTGCATGACCGGCTTGTTGGCGTAGCTCTCGCGCCAAATGTCTTTTGCCGACTCCTCCACGCTGGCGGAGTGCAAAAGGTTTACCGTCGCCGTTGTCTGACGCACCGCATCAACCAGCAAGCTGTACGGCTTGTCGTGGATATCCACTACGCCGAAATTTACGTCTTCCCCGTCACCGCTTCGACCGCCAGCCGGTTCATCACACCACTGGAACCAATCGGCCCCCACGATGTACGGTACTCGCGCCAGATGGCTTGTCATCAATCGATATCCATCCGCCCGTGCCTGCTGATCCGGAACTTGCGCCAAAAAGCCGACCGTGTCCCGATCTCCGCTGCGTCCATCGAGCGAGTGAAACGAATATTCACTGATGATCACCGGCTGGCCAGACTGCTGATTCATCATGCGAAACATCTCCGCATCCAATTGCGCATCACCGACGTAATAATTGAGCGATTGAGCATCCGTATAATTCCGCGACGCCCGAACCACTTCTTCCGGCGCGTACCCTTTGAACCGCACGCCCAAAATCAGATGATTCGGGTCATACCGGCGAATCAGGCTCGTTGTCAGGTGGAAATAATCTTCCGCCAGGTGCGAAATCCACGCGCTATTCAACCTCGCATATGCCGATGTGCATTCGCGCGGAATCGTCTTCCAGTTTTCCACTGGAGTCCAATCCGTGAATTTCGTTTCCCACGCCAAATTGAAATCCGCGATCTTTGGCCACGTGACGCGGATCACTTTCAAAACCTCGCGCCGATTCGGATCGCTCGGGGAAAGATGATCGAAATATGCCCCGGCGCCGGCGAACCCGTCGCCCCAATCCAATTCATTGTCGATGAAATACCCGATTAGATTACGGTTATCTTTCAGCGGAATGACCTGTGTCCTAACGGCCGTATCCGCAAGCGCGGGCCAATCCGGCGTATAAAAACGCTTCGATGCGTCATCGATCCAGGTCCAAATGTTCAGGTCCTGGCTCATCGGAATGTTTTGACGATGCATGGCGGGATTGCACCAGGCGCCGAGCCCCTTGAATCCGCTGGCCATTACGCGATCCGTCGTCGCCTCGGCCCACTGGTCCAAAGAAGCCGTATCACCATGCCCGTTCCAGTCGCTCGATATAAAATGACCGCCGGCCGCTTCGCGCGAATCCTGATAAGGTTGTACAGTGGTAACCGTATTCAGGAATTCCAAACGTCCTTCGGGAGAAATGAACCACCAGACGCCCCTGAAATCCTGACCCAGCCGCCAAAATCCTTGAGTTCCACTGAAGCGCTGAAAACTATTCGTCAGCCGAAGGCCGGGCTCGGTTGGCCCCGTGGGT
>CAZCKE010000430.1:0-3839 GCA_964499005.1 uncultured Tepidisphaeraceae bacterium | reverse complement strand
GGGGGGGGCGTGGGAGGGGAAAGCGTTTTTTCCGCTGCCGATTTATGTGAAGGCTTCGTTGCGCGATCCGTTTAATCCCGGGCGTCGGCCGAAGTATGAAGTCGGCGGGCCGAACGACAATGTATTTGGGTTGTGGAAAGCGGCGGCGCCGGCGGTGGACATTCTTTCGCCGGACATTTATCAGCGCGAGCAAGCAAAGTATCTCAAGCTGCTGGACCTGTATTGTCGCGCGGATAACCCTTTGTTTGTGCCGGAGACGATCGGACAGGGCGCGTTGACGCGATTTTTCTTCGCCGCGCTGGGTCGCGGGGCGATCGGTTATTCGCCATTCGGGATGGATTACACGAGAACGTTCACGTCGCCCGCGGGGAACGCGCTGAGCAACGAGGAAGCATTCGCGGCAACGGCGATGAATTATCAGGCGATCGGCCCGATGTCGCGGGAGATCGCGCGCCTGAATTTTGAGGGGAAGATTCAGACGGCGGTAGAAGAAGAGGCGAGCGCGGAGAGAGCGGCGCGGCCGACCTCGCGATCGGCATCGTCGCCGCCGGCAGCGGTGCTACATTTCAAGAATTGGAACGCGGAGGTTTTCTTTGGGACCTTTGCGCGTACGCGGCCAACGACCCGCCCGCAAGGCACGGAAGCCATGGGGAGAGTGCTGATCGCGCAGCTTGGGGAGAATCAGTTTCTGGCGACGGGTTTTTACAGCCGGATCGTCTTTCATCCGACGGGGGCGAGCGCGGAGAGGCCGTGGCAATATCTGGCGGTCGAAGAGGGGCAATACGAGGACGGAACGTTTAAGGCGAATCGGATTTTGAACGGGGACCAGACGGATTACGGGTTGTTTTTCGTTTCGACGCCGACGGCGCTGCGAGTGAGTTTGTATACACGATAAAATCTCAACAAACCCCTGCCGGAATGACATGCGACCTAGTAATCGCTTTCAAGGCACGCCCCCGCAGGGTTAAAACGCACGTTAACCGTTTTGCCGGCAGTCGCTATATTTAAAGTAGTGCACAGGGAGAATGCTTAGTTCGCTCCCCGTATGCGGATCAGTCGATGTGCCTGGTGACCGCGCGGCGCTGGGCCTCTGGTTCGATTTTTGGCATGGTACTTTCAAGAGGGTGTCGGCCATGAAGGCATCGGATGCATCGCAAGATCTCCGGGTGGGGACCGGAGGCGCCGGACTGGATCATATCCTGCGCGGTGGATTGCCGGCGGGGTGCCTGTACATGATCACGGGCTCGCCGGGAGCGGGTAAGACAACGCTCGCACTGCAATTTCTGTTGGAGGGAGTACGGCAGGGCGAGCCGTGTCTTTACTTTGCGCTGTCGGAATCGAAATCGGAAATCGACAACGTGGCGCGGAGCCACGGGTGGGATTTATCGGCGATCCATATTTGCGAGATGATCCCGTCGGAAACGAATCTTTCGGCGGATGCCCAGTTGACGGTGTTCAACCCTTCGGAATTGGAATTGGGCGAAACGACCGAGGCGATGATTGCCGCGGTTGAAAAATATAAGCCCAAGCGGGTGGTCATCGACTCGTTGTCGGAGCTGCGCCTCGTGGCGCAGAACTCACTGCGTTACCGGCGGCAGATCATGTCGCTGAAGCAGTTTTTCTCCAGCCGCCATTGTACGGTACTGATGCTGGACGACAACATCGGAAGCCCGGACCTGCAGTTGGAGAGCACGGCACATGGGGTTATCTGCCTGGAGCAACTGGCCAACCAATATGGCGCGGAGCGGCGGCGGGTGAGGATCGTCAAAGTGCGTGGGGTGCAGTACCGGGGAGGCTTTCACGATTTTGTGATCCGCAAGGGAGGATTGGATATTTTCCCGCGTTTGGTCGCGGCGGAGCATCATGGGGATTTTGACGATCATGATCTGCCCAGCGACAACGCCGCGCTGGATAGGTTGCTGGCCGGTGGACTGCCCCTCGGAACCAGCACGCTACTGCTGGGCCCCGCGGGAACGGGGAAATCGACGGTCGCGACACAGTTTGCGATCGCGGCGGCCAGCCGCGGAGAGCGTGCGGCGATGTACGTCTTCGATGAGAATATCGGTACGATGCGATCGCGATCGCGAAAGCTCGGCCAGAACGTTGATCCGCATTTGAAAAGCGGGCGGATCACGGTCTTGCAAGTAGATCCGGCGGAACTATCGCCGGGAGAATTCGTCTCGATCGTGAGGCGCGCGGTGAATGGCTCAGATGCATCAGGACAGAAGGCGAAAGTCGTCGTGATCGACAGCCTCAACGGATATTTAAACGCAATGACCGAAGAGCGGCATCTAACGGCCCAGCTTCATGAATTGCTGGTATATTTGGGGCAACAGGGCGTGGTGACGCTGATGACCCTGACACAGTCAGGGATGATTGGATCGGGGATGCAGTCGCCGATCGACACGACGTACCTGTCGGACAATGTGATCCTGTTTCGATATTTCGAGGCGCAGGGCCGGGTTCGGCGGGCGATTTCGGTGACCAAGAAACGCAGCGGCAAGCACGAGACGACCATTCGGGAATTGTGGGTGTCAGAACAAGGTATTCACGTAGGGGAGCCACTGGAGGATTTCCAGGGCATTTTGACCGGCGTTCCAACGTATGTGGGTCATGAGAAGAATCTGCTGAAGAAAGCGGCTGATGCCAAGTGAGATCACCACGGATGTGGTAAATAACGAGGCGCGGGTGTTGCTTCTTCCGACGACGCGTCGGGATGCGGATGCGGTGTGTAAATTGCTGGAGGAAGCTGGGATCCTCTGTGTGGCCTACCCAGGCATGGAGGCGTTGTGCAGCGCGATGCGGGAAAAAGCCGGGGCGATCGTGGTATCGGAAGAAGCATTAACGTTGGACTATGAATACCTGGCGTCTCACCTTTCGTCTCAGCCGGTCTGGTCGGATTTGCCGATCATCGTGCTTTCGCGCTCGGGATTAGAATCACCGACGCTGACAGCGGTGGTGCAACGGCTGGGGAACGTGAGCGTTTTGGAGCGCCCGGTGCGCATGACCACCCTGGTCAGCGTGGTGCGATCGGCGCTGCGGGCGCGCGAGCGGCAGTATCAAGTGCGGGATCATCTGGCCGATTTGAAACGGATCGAGGAAGAATTGCGTGGCAGCGAAGAGCGGCTGCGGCTGGCCGTGAATACCGGAAAGTTGGGAATCTGGGAACTCGATTTACGCCATCACACGATGACCTGCTCGGCAACGTGCAAAGCCAATTTCGGGCGGCCGGCGAATGCGACGTTTACCTATGACGATCTTTGGAAGGCGATCCATCCGGATGAGGTGGAGCGGGTGAAAGCGACGGTTCGCCATTGCATCGGGGAGAATTGCGAATATGACATCGAGTATCGGAACATCTGGCCGGATGGGACAACGCATTGGGTGCTGGCTCGCGGGCGACCGGCATACACGGAGGACGGCAACCCGTTGCGCATGGTTGGGGTGACGCTGGACATCACGGAGCGCAAAAGCATTGAAGAGCAGCGGGCCGCACTGCTGGAGGCCGAACGGGCAGCGCGGGCCGAAGCGGAGCGCGCGGGGCGAATGAAAGATGAATTTCTGGCGACGCTCAGTCACGAGCTGCGGACGCCGCTAAACGCGATCTTCGGCTGGGCACAAATTCTCAAAGGAAATCCATCCAATGTGAAAGCGGTGGCGGAGGGAATCAACGTCATCGAGCGCAATTCGCGCGCCCAGACGCAGATTATCGAAGATCTGCTGGACATGAGCCGGATCATCTCGGGCAAGATCAAGCTGGATGTGCAGCGGATTGACCTGGGATCGGTGATCCGGGCGGCGGTGGAAACGGTACAACCGGCCGCCGATGCGAAGCATAA
>CAZCKE010000429.1:3050-3845 GCA_964499005.1 uncultured Tepidisphaeraceae bacterium | reverse complement strand
GCCGCGCGCGCACTCTTCTGCCCGGCTGTGAGGTCGTCGACAGCTTTTCCGCCGAGCGGATGCTGCGCCACGTCGACCGCTTCAACGACCATGTGCAGGCCTGGCTGTTCGATCCGAGCCGGCTCGCACCGGAGTATCCGGAGAGTGCGATCACGCGGCCGTTCCCGTTCAACGCCTATTATCAGGAGGACGAGGCGCCGGAGGTCGATGCCGCCGACTACAAGCTCGAGGTCGGCGGCCTGATCGACAACAAGGCGCCGTGGACCCTCGAGCAGCTCTACGCGCTGCCGCAGGAGACCCAGATCACCCGCCATATCTGCATCGAGGGCTGGAGCGCGATCGGCAAATGGACCGGTGTGCGGCTGTCCGAGTTCCTGCGCCGTCTCGGCGCCGACACGCGCGCGAAATATGTCTGGTTCCGCTGCGCCGAGGGCTATTCGACCACCATCGACATGCCGAGCGCGCTGCACGCGCAGACGCAACTCACGCTCAAGTTCGACGACCAGACTCTGCCGCGCAAGTACGGCTTCCCGATGAAGTGCCGCATGCCGGTCAAGCTCGGCTTCAAGAATCCCAAGCACGTCACCGCGATCTACGTGCAGAACAACAATCCCGGCGGCTACTGGGAGGATCGCGGCTACAATTGGTTCAGCGGGCTCTGAGCGATTCCATCACGCTCAACCAACATTCGCCTTCGGCCCCCCCACCGTCACTCATTGATGCATTTTGACGACGGAGACTCTTGCGCGGAATTCCTGCGGCAGGCCCGATACCGTTCTACATATTGCCGGAATG
>CAZCKE010000429.1:666-3040 GCA_964499005.1 uncultured Tepidisphaeraceae bacterium | reverse complement strand
GGGAGGACCAGGGATACAACTGGTTAGACGGGCTTTAGCCGACCAGAACCAGAATCACGCCCGCGACAGCGAGCGCACAGCCGGCGACCATGCGCGCCGTCACGCGCACGTGGGCCAGCACGATTGCGCTGAGTGCAACGGTCACCAGCGGATAGGTGGCGTAGATCGGCGCCACGACTATCACGGACCCGGCGCCGAGAGCGGCATAAAGTAGAAGCGTGCCGATGCCGTTGCAAATCCCGGTCGCGGCAAACCATAGCTGGCCCGCCAGCGGACCCTGCGCGACGAAATGGCCAGTGCGTATGCGCTCGATCAGCAGAACCGTCAACGACGAGAAAATGTAGCCGGTTAGTCCGGCGGCGATCGGGTTCGGCCAGATTTCCAGCCCGATCTTGATGACGGGCGGAATGGCACCCCGCAGCAGCGAGGCGCCAAGCGGCAGCAGCAGCGCCCAGGTCCGCCAGTCGCGCATGTCGGCAGTGCGGTTGACCGTGACGATCAGCGCCCCGGACACGGCGATCACTACGCCGGCGAACTGGGCGAGCCGCAACGGCTCGTGCAGCACAAGCACGGCGATTGCGACCGAGAACAGCGGCGACAGGTTGCCGAGCGCGCCGGTGGCGATCGGCCCGAGCGCGCGGTTGGCGGCGAAGGTCAAAAGCGTCAGCACGGCGGGGAACACCAGTCCCACCGCCGCAAAGATCGGCACCGCCTGCCAGACGATGGCATCGCCGCGCAGCAGCACAGGCGACAGCAGGATGAAGCAGACGGTGAACGCCGGGATGCTGATCGCCGCGCCGGACAGCGGGTGGATGCTGCGCAGGCCGAATTGCGTGATCACCACGCCGGCGCCGAGGAAGCCAGCGGAGCCAAACGCGAGAAGGACCGCAGTCATAGGGCTTTGTCGCCCATCGAGCGCGTGCTTGCCAATCCCCGCACTCGAATTCGCTGCGGAGCCGCACCTGCTACTCGACGATGCTCGCGTGCACCAGGTACCGCAGCGGCCCCTCGGTTCTGGCGTCGAGCGGCCAGCAGGTCGACAGGATGATGCCGTGCCCGCTGGCGAGCGGATCGATGCCGCTGTCGTCGTAGCGCACGATCGAGGTGTGCGTGACGCGATAGCGGAAGGCTGTCCCGTCGCGCCGCGTTACGCGCACCTCGTCGCCGATCACGACGTCCTTGAGGAAGCGGAAATGTGTGTCGCGGTGCGCCGAGTAGACTGCGATGCCCGGTTCGCCGGGCGCGGGCGTCTGTGCGACATGGCCAGGCCCGAAGGCGAGCGCCTGACCGGTGCTGCCGTGGAGCACGATCGCGTGCGCGCCGATGCGCGGAACGTCGATGCGCGCCACCGGCCAGGTGTCGGCCCAGGACCAAGGCTTCACATCGCGGCCGGTCGCGGTGGTCTCGGCAAAGGCGCGTTCGAGCAGAACCTGCGCCACCATGGCCTTGGCGTGGATATAGGCGCCCTGGCCAGCGAGCGCGAGGCCGCTGAGACCGAACAGCGCGATCAGGGCGGGGCGGATCATGGCTTTGCTCTGGAGGGGGGTGCGCGCGCGGCCATGGGGGCCTGGCCGCGCGCGCGTCAGGAGGGGGTGGGACGCGGGGAGTAGCCCTCCTGGTTGACCTCAGTGAACGAACAGGTGGCGCTGGCCGAGCAGGAATCGCAGGAACCTCAGCGCAAGGACAATGCGCCGAGCGGCCAGCAGCAACAGCGCCAGCGTCAGCAGCACGAGGCCCGCAATCATCCGCAGTTCGGCGTCGGTCGCGGTCTTGGGCAGTTGCATATTGGCTTGCGGCCGCGACGCTGACGCCATCGCCAACGGCTGGACGGTGCTGCGCTTTTGCGCGACCGGGTTTGCGATGGTGGCCTGCGCGTACTGCACCGACGCGGCCGCGTCGGCGCGATCCGGCCGCGGCGCGGGCACCGGACGCGGGCCGAACACCTTCTCGAACTCCATCCCGGCCGGCAGATTGAGCGGCAGCTCGCTGACCTTGAGCCCTTCACCCGCAGGCCGGCTCGGCGTCGTGTCGACCGCGACCAGGCTTGTCAGCCGCGTCACCAGCTGGTGCTCCAGGCCGAGCGCGAGGATGCGCTTGTCGGCGTCGTCCGGGCTCCTTTGCCGCATGGTGCGGGCGATTTCGGCGTCGGCGATCTTGCGCCGTGCCCAGAGCTTGGACAGGCCTTTG
The DNA here is from genome assembly GCA_964499005.1 of uncultured Tepidisphaeraceae bacterium. Classification (GTDB taxonomy): domain Bacteria; phylum Planctomycetota; class Phycisphaerae; order Tepidisphaerales; family Tepidisphaeraceae; genus CAZCKE01. Next base: position 853 of record CAZCKE010000429.1, on the reverse strand, counting down.
CCTTCGGCGGCGTTTGCGAGTGGCAGCGTGACCATCCACGGGCGATCGCCGACGCGACCCTCGATCTTCAGGCTGCCGGCGAGCCGGTCGAGCTTCGCGGCCAGCACCAGCGGCTCGCCGCGATAGACGTCCGGCATCGCGGCCGGCGTCATGTCGGCCTTGCTGTCAGAGAGTGTCGCTACAAGCC
>CAZCKE010000429.1:0-656 GCA_964499005.1 uncultured Tepidisphaeraceae bacterium | reverse complement strand
CGGACGGGCCTTTGGGTTTCCTCGAACGGCCCGCGCTTGCGCGCCTCCACTTGCCCGACCGCGGGGATGTAGGTGTAGGTGCCGCGCCCGAGCTCGGCCGCGCGCGTCATCAGGTGGCTGTTCGGCGCCGAGCCGATGCCGACCATGAACACGCGCGAGCGGCCGCGCATGGACGAGATCGTGTCGAACAACTGCGACTCATTGCCGATCAGGCCGTCGGTGAGGAACACCACCTGCCGCACCGAGTTGGCATCGGTGCTGTTCCGATCGGTGAGCGCGGCCCGCATCGGCGGGATCATCTCGGTGCCGCCGCGCGCCTGGAGTGCGCCGACGAAGGCCTTGGCCTGCGCGACGTTCTGTGCGTCTGCCGTCACGCTGTCGGGGAACAGCATGTCCATGGTGTGGTCGAAGCGGATGACGTTGAAGCGGTCGCTGGGTTTCAGGCGGCCGAGCGCGTAGATCAGGCTCGCCTTGGCCTGCACGATCGAAGTGCCACCCATCGAGCCGGAGTTGTCGATGACGAAGATCACCTCGCGCGGCTGCGGCTTCTGCTCCGTCTGCTCGATCGCCGGCGGCGTCACGAAGGCGAGCAGATAGTCGGCGCCGCCGACGCGCTCGCGGAACAGCCCGACCGACGGCGCCTTGCTGGAAGCCGG
>CAZCKE010000428.1:0-3846 GCA_964499005.1 uncultured Tepidisphaeraceae bacterium | reverse complement strand
AGGCGGCGGAGGTTGGGCGTTTCGTCGGGGTGCAGGGCGCAGTAGTCCCAGCGAAAGGCATCGAGCGAGATCAGGATGACCGGGGCGGGCGCGGCGGTCAGGCGGCACGCGAAGAGGCAGAGCAACAGGGCGAGGTGGAGCCGGAAGGACAGGCGGGGGAGCCACGACGGCACGGGCAGCAATCAGGAGGCCAGGAAGAGGGGGGGGTGGAGGGTGACTTTGGGCTTGGTGATTTGGTGGGGGAAAGCGCCGGGCTCGTGGCTGGCGGCGTCGATGGCGATGTTCTGAGGAATGTGTTCGGAGCCGATGGCGACCGGATAGATGTCGGCGCCGAAGGATTTAACCGCGGCGATGGCATCGGGGAGGGATTGGGTGGGAGTTTCCTTGCCATCGGTGAGGACGATGACGCCGGCGAGGCGCTGACCTTGTAAATCTTCCAGCACAGAGCGGATGGCGGGGACGATCTGGGTGGCCTGGCCCTCCGGTTTGAGATCGGACAAGGCATCGACGGCTTGATTGGTTAAAGGCTGGGCGGATTTGTCGGAAGCCTCGGGGCCGGTGGGACCGTCGATGGAGGCGAGCTGGCGGCGGGCCTGGGAAAAATCGTAGAGATGAATCGTGTGCGTCGAGGCGAGGCGTCGGAGGAGCTGGGCGTTGTTGTCGCTGAGCAGATGAACGGCCCAGTCGAGGCGGGTCTGGGATTGGCCGCCGGGCGCGGAAGCATCTTTGACTTTCATGCTGGCGCTGTCGTCGAGAAGAATCGCCAGGACGGAAGGCTCGCGGCGAATCTGGCCGAGCGTGAGCATGGGGCGATTGAGCAGGAAGATGACCAGGGCGATCAGCAGGCCGCGCACGATGCCAAGGAAGATGCGGGCGCGGCGAGCGCGGCCTTCGCGGCGATAGACGTAGACGATCAGGAGCACACCCGCAACGGCCAGCAGCAGATTCCATAATGCAGGGCCGCCGAAATATCCCTGTAAAGGCCAACTGGGATTGAATTGGACCGAGAAATGCCCCTCGCGGCTGAGGAAGCCTTTGGGAAGTCCGAGGATGAATTCGAGAAATCGCTGCATATGGGCTGACGGCTCATCCGGTTTTGCGATGGTGGCCGAACCTCATGGCCATGAAGGACTCGGACGCGAGAAGAAGAAGAACGACGGTCATGACGGCCCAGCCAACGTCTTTGCCCTGGTTGGCCTGGAGCGGCTCAGCGGGAACTTCATCGGCCTCAAAGCGAAGGTCGATATCGCCCAAGGATTTCTTGATCGCCGCGTCGTCGACGGCGCGGATATCGGAGGCTTCGGAGGGAATGTTGACGGCGATCTTGTAATTGGCGTCGCCGGTAGTGAGGGAATAGATGCCGGGCTTGATCAGCGGAGCGCTGCGGAGAACGGATCGGTTGGTGGAATCGGTGGTTTGCTCCAAGGGATACTGGATGGAATCGGAATCTTTGAGGACGGGGTCGGCGGTGACCTGGACGTAAGAAGGAATGGAAAGGGGCTGGCCGACGTTGAGATTCAGCCATTGGTCGCCGCTGGTGGCAGTGCCGAGCAGGAGCATGTGCATCAGGGCGGGATACGCCTGGTGTGCCATGAAGGTGGTCCACTCGGAATTGGGATCGGCGCTGGTGGCGTAGAAGACGACGCGGCCGGAGCCGAAGGAATGAACGGTGATGGCGGGGTCGGCGGGCTGATTTTTATCGACGGGAAGAAAATCGAGAACGCGCTCGGCTTTGGAATCCGGAGGCAGGTCAATCTGCCAATAGCTGTAGATTTCAGCGGATTCCATGCCGGTGTTTTGCTGTTTGTAGAAGTCGGAAAGAATCGGATGAAGCGTGCCGTTGGGATTGAAGGCGAATCGGCGCGGGGGATCTTCGGGGCCGACGGTGATGCGCTTGGTGAGGGGGCCGGGGAGGAGATGGCGCTTGAGGAGTGTGGCGTTGTAATTTTCGGCGGTGATGGGGTCGCCCATGAAGAGCATGAGGGTGCCGCCCTGCTCGACGAATTTTTCGAGTTGCTCGGCCTGGGCGTCCTGAATCTGACCGACGCCACAGAGGCAGATGCAGCGGTAATCGGTGAGGATTTTGCCCGCCAGTTCGAGATCGCTGATGCGTTCAGTGGCAACATAGCTGGTGAATTTGGAGCCGGAATCGGAGGAATCGGAACCGCTGGGGGCGGGATTGAGAGCAAGATCGAGGAACGCGCCGCTGGAGCCCAGGCCGCTGGTGCCGCGCTCGCCTTCGACGATGAGGACTTTGAGCTGGCTGACGGATTGGATGACGCGGTAGCGCATGTCGTCGGCGGGCAGGCGATCGTCGGCGGAGAGGGATGCGGTCAGAACGTGAATTCCGCCGGCGAGGGACGGGGCGGCGATGGGGATCGGATTGGCGTCCGCGGAGGCTTTGGTCGGGATCGAGCCGCCGGGCAAGACGTCGCCGTCAATTTTCATATTGAGCTGGCTGTCGGTCGCGGAAGGACCGAAGCCGCGCACGTCGGCGACGAGATCGACGGGGAACCAGTTGGTCACGAGCGATTGCGTGGGTTTGAGATCGACGACGGCCTGGTTGAATTGGCCGGGCTTGGCGAGATTGAAATGGGTGACGCCGGATTTGAAGAGGCGGGGAAAATCGGCGGCGGCCTGGTGGATGCCGTCGGGGTTGGATTCCCAGGCGACGCGAGTGGAATCATCGATCAGGTAGAGATATTTGTCGGGCTGACGGTTCTGCGAGGAGGCGATATCGCGTGCCAGAGAGAGCGCGGCGGCCTGGTCGGCGGCGGTGAAGGATTGAGTGATGCGATCAATAGCGGCCTGGGCAGCACGCAGGTCGTAGACGGGGGTTGAGATGACGGCTTGCGCGGAGCGGGCGGTGGTGACGATCGCGACGGATTCTTCGCCGGAGGTCATGCGGTTGATGAGGGCTTTGGCGATGAGTTTGGCCTGGTCGAGATGAGTTTTGGCGCCGGGGCGGTCGGCCTGATAGGCCATCGAAAAACTGTTGTCGATGACAAAGATATGAAGCGCGGCGCGGCGGCCGGCAAGAGAGGCGAGCGTATTGTCGGCGCGGAAAAGCGGACGGGCCAGGGCGGCGCCGGCGAGAAAGATCAGCAGGCAACGCGTCGCCAGAAGCAACAATTGCTCGAAGCGGAGGCGGCGGCGATTTTTGCGCATCGCCTTGAGCAGGAAATCCATGGCGGCCCAGGGGACGACCTTGAAGCGGCGGCGATTGAGGATGTGGATGAGGATCGGAACGGCGACGAGGCCGGCGCCGGCCGCGGCCAGGGCGGGTGTGACAAATCCGAACGCGAGTAAGCTCCCCATCAACATGTTTCAAATCACAAATCAAAAACGCGAATCATTTGATGCTCGCGGCGCGCGTGGCCAGGAAGCCGCTGAGGGCGACATCAAGCGGCTCGCCGCTGTTCATCCGCGTGAAGTCGATCCGCATGTTGCGGCACGTTTTTTTCAATCGCTCGGTGAATGCCGACAACTCGGCCAGATAGCCTTGCCGCAGGCTCTGGGGCTCGGTGAGCAATTCGCCCAATTGCTCGAGGCCCTTAAAGAGGGTGACGTCCTCGAAAGGAAATTCGATTTCCATCGGATCAAGAATCTGGAACGCCATGATCTCGTGCTTGCGATAGCGCAGGTGGCGCAGGCCGCTTTGGATGGAATCGGAGTCGTCGAAGAAATCGCTGAGCAGGACGAGCAAGCTGCGATGCGTGAGGTTTTCGGCAAGCTGGTCGAGGACGCGGCCGGTGCTGGTTTTGTTCAGGCGCGGTACCTGCATCAATTCCGGAGTGATCAGGCGCGATTGGGCGTGGTAATTGCTCGGGTTGAAAGAGCTTTTGG
>CAZCKE010000427.1:0-3852 GCA_964499005.1 uncultured Tepidisphaeraceae bacterium | reverse complement strand
GCTGGAAATCAACAACGCCCGACTGCCTGACAACGTTTCTTTACGCTCAATTCGGCCTGCCCAAAATCTTTAACAGTTGATCGATTTCGGCATCGCTATGCTCGCAGGATAGCGTCATGCGCAGACGGCTCGCGCCGCGCGCGACAGTTGGGGGGCGGACGGCCTGGAGCAGAAAATTAGCAGCGAGTAATTGTTCGGAGAGGGCAATTGCCCGGTCTTCGGCGCCCACGATCAGGGGAATGATGGGCGAGTCGCCGGGGGGGATTTGCCAACTGGATTTAGAGAGGGTCGTGCGCACGCGGAGAGCCAGGTCGCGCACGCGGCGCTGGCGATGAGGCTCATCATGCATGACGGCGATGGAGGCTTGGATTGCGGCGGCGATCATCGGGGGCAGGTTCGTTGAATAGATATAAGCGCGGCCAAAATTGAGAAGGGCATCGCAGAATTTTTTGTTTCCGCAGACGGCGCCGCCAACGCATCCGACGGCTTTGGATAATGTGACGATGGAGACATCGACTGCGTCGGTCAAATTCATTTCGGCGGCGAGGCCGGCGCCGCAGGGGCCATAGACGCCGCTGCCGTGCGCTTCGTCGAGGACGAGCACGAACTTGTGCCGCTGTTTTAATTTTGCCAGGGCCGCCAAGTCGACACCGTCGCCGTCCATGCTGAAAATAGATTCAGTGACGACGACCTGCAACTGATCGGCATCGGCGTCCTGAAGAAGACGTTGCAGCTTTTCCAGGCCATTATGCGGGATGACGCGCCAGGGCGCGTCGGCGGATCGCACGGCATCCAACAGAGACGCGTGCGCGAGTTTATCGACGAGGAATCGGACGCCGGCGGGTTTTGCTTTGCCCAAAGCGGCGAGTGTCTGGATGGCGGCGTAGTTGGCTTGAAATCCGCTGGGAAGTAGTACGGCGGATTCCATATTTTTCCATTTCGCGATAGCGGCTTCGCAGGCAGCGTGCGCGGGTTGAAACCCGCTGATCAATCCGGCAGCGGCCGCGCCGACGCCGGAGGCGCGCGCGGCATCCGCGGCCGCGGCGATCACGCGAGGATGATGCGTCAGGCCGAGATAGTTGTTTGATGAGAAATTGGTGCAAAGGCGTCCATCGATTTCAACGTGAATGGCATCGACCGGCTTGACGATTCGGCGAGCGCGAAGCCGGCCGGCATTCGCGCGTTGGTGAAGCTGTTGATCTGCGAGGGAATCGAGGGAATCCGACATCGAGGCGATCAGACACGAACGCGACGGAGGCCGCAATGGATCTGCTATTGCAACAACAAGAGTTGATGGAATGCGGTTTTAGCGGCTGCTGGATGAGGCTTCGTCTTCTTCCTCTTCCTCGGCGTCATCCATGTCGTCAACGTCACCGGCCTCATCATCAATGGCTCCGCCCATCAGTTGGGCAAGCTTTTGCTTCATGAGGCGCCCGACCTTGAATTTGACCGTGCGCGTTTCAGGCACATCGACAGGCGCAAGGGTCTTTGGATTCTGGGCTTTGCGCGCTTTTCGCAACTTGGTTTCGAAAACGCCGAAATCCCGGAACTCCAGCCGATTGCCCTTGCCCAGTTCGTCGACGATCTCATCCAGAAACTGCTGAATTACCCGCTTTACCTGCACCCGACGTTGCGAGGCATGATCGGCAATCCGATCAATCAACTCCTTCTTGGTGATGGTAGCCATAACACCCTCAAATGAGTTTTAACATACGACGGGAAACAGACTTAAAATACTATGGCTTTGTCGTCGGAAGATTGCAAGAAGGAAATAGGACACTCAACAGGGGCTAGATATTGCGACAGGGGCGGACTGTTTTGGAGGGGGCTGAAAGGATCAGTGATGTGAAGTGCCGTAGGTTTCGCTAACAGAGCGGCGTTGATACTGGTCGCGGGAAGGCAGGCTCGAGCCGTGCAGGTTATCGGAAAACCAATCGTCCACGCGGAGGTAGAAGAAGGTGGTGGATTCATCCTCGAAGCCTGCAAAGGCGGCTGGGCCGCGGTCCTCGCGGGAGAGGTCTAGTCGAGGGGAACCGGCCAGGGCCGGGGGATCAAACGCCAGGACGGCGGCGGGAGACGGGCTGTATCGGGGCTGGGAGGCGCTGATCGATCCTTGCGAATCGGTCAGGGGGTGATCCGAAACGGCGCTGGGCTGATGCGAGGCACATCCGGCAAGCGTCAGGGCGAAAATAGAGATGAGGATCATTCGCACGGCAAACCGTGTTCAAATTCGATGCCGGGGATCGCCAAGGCCCATCGGAAGCGCATTTGGCCTCTGTTTGGAGGATTTGGACATTGCCCAGGCAGCACGAAAAGCGGTCTGATGCTTTGAATCAACACGGCGCGTCGCGTTAAGCCAACACGTTTCGACTATAAAACGCAAGAGAGCGTTCAAATCTGAAAATCCAGCACAAATGCCCCACGCACCCGGGAACTGCGGTCACGGTACTTCAGATGAGGGGGGTCGGCGGTCACTTGGTTGTGTTTGGGAACGCTGCCGGTGATGAACAGGTTGCCGCCGATGGTGCATCCTTCACCGATGACCGTCTCGCCGCCGAGAATGGTCGCCCCGGCATAGATGGTCACGTTGTCCTCGATGGTGGGATGGCGTTTTTGGCCGCGAAGGAGCTGGCCGTAGGCGGGGGCAAGGGCGCCGAGTGTGACGCCCTGGTAAAGCTTGACGTTGCTGCCGATTTCAGTGGTTTCGCCGATCACGATGCCGGTGCCGTGGTCAATGAAAAAGCTTCGTCCTAGCTTAGCGCCGGGGTGGATATCGATGCCGGTCAGGCTATGGGCGTGCTCGGTCATGATACGCGGCAGGAGGGGCACCTCCAGCTTGTAAAACTCATGGGCGAGGCGCTGGACGGTGATCGCCAGCAGACCTGGATAGGAGAAGATCGTTTCGTCCGTACTCTGTGCCGCCGGGTCGGAATCGAAGGCGGCCTGGACGTCGGCGGCCAGCATTTCGCGGACGGCGGGCAAGAGCTCCAGAAATGTGCAAACGATCCGGGCGGCCTGATGGTCGCATTCGGTGCACTGGTCGCTGTTGCCGTTGTTGCCGGGGATTTGGTTCTTGTATCGGAGGCAGCAGCGGACCTGCTCATAGAGGATTTCGGTGAGTTCGGTGACTAATTCGCCCACGCGGTAGGTCACGTTTTCGTTGGTAAGCCCCTGGGGGCCGAAATAGCCGGGGTAGATGATTTGCCGCATCAGGTCGATGGCGTTGATGATGGCTTCGCGATTGGGAAGGAAGATGCGGTTGAGGTGCCGCATCCGGGGCTCGGAGACGATACTTTTGACAAGTGCATCAACAGCGGTGGGGACTTTGGCATTGAGTTCGTTGCGGTCCATAAGTTGGTTCCAGAACAAGAATCGTATCGAGATAGGCAGAGGACGCTGCTAGCAACCGGGCATGCCCGCGGGGACCGGTGCTAGCGACTACACATGCACCGGCAGGGGTTGAAATCCCGGCACATATGGAGGCAGATCGGCATGGAAAAGGGCCGCAGCATGGATAATAAAGCATATCCCTTGCACGCCGCTGGGGCAAATCCATAATGACGACCGCATGGAAGCGCCCCTCATGATTGGCATCTCGGGCATGCGAGGCACGATAGGCGGTAGTCTCACGCCGATTGTGGTCGCCCGAATGGCGGCCGCTTATGCCACATTCCTGAAACAGCGAACCCTTTCCTCGACGGCCCCCCTCAAAATCGTATTCGGGCGTGACAGCCGGCCCAGCGGGCTATGGGTCCGCGACGCGGCGGTTTCGGCACTGGTGGCCAGCGGATTGGAAGTGATCGATCTGGATATCGTGACGACGCCTGGCGTGGCAATGCTGGTGAAGCATCT
>CAZCKE010000426.1:0-3860 GCA_964499005.1 uncultured Tepidisphaeraceae bacterium | reverse complement strand
AAGCAGCACTCTTGCAAATTGAACCACTTCCTACATGTTTTGGGAACATACAAGGGCGCGGAGAGAAGAAATAATTTTCCCCGCGTCCTTTGCGCTCTCTGGAGTAAAAATGGATTTTACTGGCCCCCAACCTGCGTGGTTGGAACCGAGGGCGGCGGCGGCGGAGTCGTCGGAAGGCCAGATACCGCTCGCAGAGGGGAAATCGCTTGCCAATATTGAGGGTCTTCGAGGCTGAGCATTCGCGGGTCTTTGACGTAATCGCGCATGTTGATCGGAGCTTGAGCGGGTTGACCGGCGCGGCCACCCTGACGTCTGCCCAGGAAGCCGGCCCAGATCATGTAGTAGGACCATTTGGGCTGTGTCTTGTAGGCATCCAATGGAGGGACGTTGGCGCCACATTCGGCGACGGCCATCACTTTGCCATCCGAGAGGGCGTTGAGATCGTCGTAATAAGACTGCTTCCACTGTATGTAATCGTCAAACGCAAGGACGTCGACGTATTGCTGGCCGGGAAAATAATCGACGAACTGGCGGTCCTTGGTTTCAGGACGGTCGACGTTCCAGACCCAGATGAGGTTATTCAGATGGTGAAAGTTGACCAGGCGATCGTAGATCATGCGATACATCTGCATGGTTCCGCGCTGGCCGCGACGGCCTCCCCACCAGAACCAGTCGCCGTTCATTTCGTGATAGGGCCGCCAGAGGATCGGAACATGGGCATCGCGCAGCTCCTTCATGTAGCCGGCAATGACATCGACCTGGGCGCACCATTTGAGGTTGAGATCGGTGCCGGGAGTGATGACGTTGTTAAATTGTTCGTTGGTGAGTTTGCCCTGAACGCTCTGTCGGAAAGTGGCGGGTTCGTTGTCGGTCGGCCGGACTTCGTGCCAGCAGAGGCAAATGATGGAGCCTTTTTTGTATTCCTTGATGATGGATTGGACGACGTTTTCGCGGTTGTTGTATTCGCCTTTATCCGTGCCCCAGTCGGTGCCGTAGATGGCGGGAGTTTTGCCGGTGCGGCGGAGGGCATCGACGGTGTATTGGCCTTGATTGGCGTTGTAATTGTGCTGGCCGGTCAAGGTGTGCTGAAGGGAAATGCTGTAGAGAAATTTCAGCAGGGCGGTGGCTTCGGGGGAGGTGCCGGGGGTGACGGGATCGTGCTCGACGAGCCAATCGGCTGGGCGGGAAGCGGGTTTGGGGAGGTAGGGGACGTCAGGTTGGGAGATCACGATCCGCGCGGGCGGGTTGTTATTCGTTTGGGCTTGAGTTGTAGCTGTAATTGCCGCGACACTCGCCCATGCTGTCGCAAAAACCATCAACCGCATTGCTGTCATGGATTTCTCCTTGTTCTGGTCATCGTTGAATTCTCCTGCCCTCACGGCTGGGTCGAAGGCGGAGGCGGGGGCGATCCCGGGGGCAATGCTGATGCTCCGCGCACGGGATTGATCGCGTCCCAGTAGGCTTGGTCCTGAAGACAGAACATTCTAGGATCTTTGACGAGCTCGGCGATGTTAACGGGCGTACCGCGCCGGCCGCCGCCTCCTCCGGCCGCGCCTCGTCCTCCCGGACGTGTCGCGCCGCCTCTGGGCTGTGGACGGTTTGTCGCCCAGCGCATCCAATAGGTCCATTTGGGCTGAGTTTGGTAAACGTTGATAAGGGGCGGATTGCCACATTCGGCAATGGCCAGAACTTTGCCTTCGGACAGGGCATTCATGTCGTCGTAATAGGATTGCTTGAATTCCCCGTAATCGTCGAGAGCGAGGATGTCCATGTATTGGATGCCGGGGAAATAATCGACGAATTGCCTGTCCTCACGGGCGGGCTGATCGCAGTTCCAGACCCAGAGCAAGTTGTTGAGGTGGTGATAATTGACAAAACGATCGAAAATCTGGCGGTACATCTGCATGGTCCCGCGCTGGCCGCGCCGGCCGCCCCACCAAAACCAGTCGCCGTTCATTTCGTGATAAGGGCGGAAGATGATTGGAATATGGGCGTCCTGCAACTGCTTCATGAAGCCGGCGACGACGTCCGCCTGGGCGCACCAGTGGTTGTATAAATCGGTGCTGGGGGTAATGACGTCGTTGAATTGCTCGTTGGTCAACTTGCCCTGAACGCTGCCGCGGAAGGTGACAGGCTCGTCTTCGGTGGGGCGGACTTCGTGCCAGCAGAGGCAGATGACCGAACCGTTTTCGCGGTATTGCTTGATAATTTCGGCCACCTCGTTCTGCCGAGCGAAGGAGGAATCTTTGTCTCCTTCCTTGGCGAATCCCCAATCGGTTCCATAGATTGCGGGGGTCTTATGGGCGTTGCGCGATGCCACGCCGGTCGAATATTCCTGTTCGTTGGGGAAGTTGTGCTGGCCGGTCATCGTGTGCTTTTCGGAAATGGCATAGAGAAATTTCAGAAGAGCGCGTGCTTCAGGGGTGGCGTTGGGGTTGACCGGATCATGCTCGACGAGCCAATCGGCGGGGCGGGTTGCGGGCTTGGGGAGATAGGGGATGTCGGGCTGGGGGTTAACCCATTGGGCGCGTCGTGTGGTGGGCTGGACTTGGCCTGAACTGGTGGGGACATTGCATAAAAACCAAGCGCCGACGAGGAAGGCACCGAGGCACAGTACCTTTTTCATGAAAGAATCTCCTCTTGGGGGAATGGGGTATGTCAATCGCCGTTCTGTATTACACCCACCGCCGTCTGATGTTGGGGAGTATCCTAACCTTGCGTGGGGTTTGCTCAAAGAAAAGGGGGTTTTTGCGAAGGTTAGGAAATTGGACCGCGATGACGCGAAGAAGAGGAAAGTCGGAAGTCCCAAACCGGGAATCCGAGTCAATGACGAAGCCTGAATGACGAATAAAGCTCGAATGAATGTCGAGGAATTTGAATTGCTTCACGCGGTCTTGGTGCCGTCTCGGCTCGCGTCTGATTTAGTTGCATTTGATCTGGCCGCGCGTCACAATCGGCTCTCTTCAATCGAAAGGAGGCCTTAATGCTCATTAATCCTCAAGCCGTTGTGAGTGTGCGCGCCTCCGTTCTGGCCGTCGGCTAGGCCGAATTTCCGCTCACATTTCATTGATCGAAAACGCTCTTGGAGTTGCCGCGCCTGCGTTGCGCCGCCTCCGCATTTTTGCAAAGGAGATTGCCATGACCCTCACCCTCGTTTCGCTGGTTCATTTTTCAAATCAGAAATTCAAAATAGGAATTCAATCATGTTTGAAGATAATGAGATTCCGTGGACATATACGCCGACCGATCCGGAGCGGGTGTATTTGATCGAATCGCTCGGCGGATTTTTTGAAGACCAGTTGCTGGTGGACATTTTGTACAAGGTGCGCGTCGGGAAAGAGGCGACGTGCTATTGCTGCCGGGCGCATCCGGATCGGCATTTAGGGCTCGTGGCTGCCAAGGTGTATCGGCCGCGCGCGTTTCGGGCGATGCGGAATGACTGGTATTACCGCATCGGCAAGACGATGACCACCGGCGGGCGGGGCGTCGCTTACCGCGGGCGCGTGCTGCGGGCGCTGAAGAAGCACACGCTGTTCGGCAAGAAGGTGGAAAATGTGTCCTGGATGGGCACGGAATATGGATTGCTGGGCAAATTGCATCAGCTCGGCGCGGATGTGCCCAAGCCGCTGGCGAGCTCGGAGAGCGCGATTTTGATGGAGTATTTTGGAGATGAAGTGCGCGGGGCGCCGACGCTGCATATGGTGGCGCTGGAGCCGGAAGAGGCGCGGGAATTGTTCGATCGGGCGATCGGGAATATCTCGCTGATGCTGAGGGAGTATCTGGTTCACGCGGATTTGTCGGCTCATAATATGCTGTATTGGAACGGGGCGATTCGCGTGATCGATTTGCCGCAGGCGGTC
>CAZCKE010000425.1:0-3880 GCA_964499005.1 uncultured Tepidisphaeraceae bacterium | reverse complement strand
GGGGGCGAAAGAAAACATACCGAGGCCCCAAAAGTTTTCGCTGGCCCCTCCCGCACCCTTCCAACTCTCTTCCTTTTCACCTCAAACCGTCCGGCACAGGGAAAGATCGGATCGGCCGGGCGCGAGGCTCACGGCATCAGTGCAAACGGTTCTCCGCGTCTTTGTTTTGCCCTTGGACGGTTGAGGGGAAGTTAAAAGAGGGGGGAGGGGGTGCGGGGGAGGCGGGAGAAAAAACTTGGGGCCTGATGGTTTGTCTCCCGCCTCCCCTGCTCCGCGAATTTGAATTGTATTTCCAAAACCAGCCGAAATATGTTTCGAATGAGCGGTGGGGTTGGCAGGTGGGGGGTCGTTCATGTTGATTGTCGATGCCCATCTCGATCTGGCCTACAACGCGGTGAACGGCCGCGCGGTCGATCGGCCGGCACGTGAGCAGGCAGCGGATGCGGAAGGGATTCCCACTGTCGGGTTGCCGGATTTGCGGGATGGGGGCGTGAAACTGATCTGCGCGACGATTTTCTGCGAGCCAGCGAAGGGGGAGAGGCCGGGGTACACCAATGCGGAGGAGGCGCATCAGCAGCTTGCGGCGCAGCTGGATTGGTATCACATGCAGGAGGACACGGGGAAGTTTGAATTCATCAAGAGCGCGGCAAAGCTGAAAGGAATCGATGCGGAGCCGGCGCAAAAGACGAACGCCATTTTTTTATTGGAGGGGGCCGATCCAATTCGGGATGATGGCGACATCGAATATTTGTTTGAACAGGGGATGCGGTTGGTGGGGCTGGCGTGGAAGCGGACGCGATTTGCCGGTGGCACGGGGGAGCCGGGGCCGCTCAGCGAGGCGGGAGTTCGGCTTGTTGCGGTGCTGGATAAGTTGCGAATCATTCACGATCTGTCGCATCTGGCGGAGGAATCGTTCTGGCAATTGCTGGACATCAGCGGCGGGCCGGTAATCGCGTCGCATTCCAATTGCCGGGCGATCGTGCCGACGGATCGACAGCTCTCGGATGCGATGATCAAAGCGGTGGCGGGAAGAGGCGGGGTGATTGGGATCAACTTTTATGACAAATTTCTGGTGCCGCCGGGGGAATACGGCAAGAGGCGGGCAAAGCTCGCGGATGTGACGATGCACGTGAGGCACATCTGCGATCTTGCCGGCAGCGCGCGGCATGTGGGGCTGGGGACGGATATGGATGGGGGATTGGGACGAGAGCAGATCCCGGTGGAGATCGCGACGTCGGCGGATCTCGGTCGCGTGGCGGAAGCATTGAATTCAGCGGGGTTCTCCGATGGAGATGTGCATGCCATCATGGGGGAGAACTGGCGGGATTTTTTTGAACGAAATATCGGAGGCTAGCGCGTTTTGCGCTTGGCTGGTGTCGCCGTGGAATCCAGGTCATCCGCGAAATAAAACAGATGGGGGCTCGGTTCAAGATTCGGGCGAATGATTAAGCCGCTTGATTCGAAACTCCTCAGCGATTTATCGATGTGGGCATCATCCATGTCCAACCATTCAAAGGCTGAATTGGCATATTTCCGCAGTCGATCGGCGTCAAATCCGTCATGACGTCCGGCGGGACCGAAATCGATGTCGATGATTCTTCCGGAGATTTCGAAACGGCAACCGACTCCGTGGAATGAATATCGTCCGTGAGGTTCCACCAAGCGACCGGATCGCGAGATCTTTTCGGACTTCCACGCGCGCAGCAGGTTGGAGGTGCCGGTCTGACGCTTTAACCCTCCAACAGCAACGCGAGCGGCGCGCTGGTAGTCGGCAATCAATTGCAAAACGTCCGATGAGGAACGATCAGAAGAGACGGATACGGTTTGGGCCAGCTTCGGCATGGGCGTAAACTACCTGATCTATAGACTCATATCCAAATTTCGGCAAAGAATCAGCCTGAATCAACACATATTGCACAAGAATCGACGCCTTTCGGGCGGCATATGCGCGATGGTGCCCGTCAAGCAGATATTTTTTGCCACCATGCTCGATTGCGATTACAGGATACCCCGCCCAACCCTTCTCTTTCATGCTCGATATCAACGCTTTGACGTTTCGGGAAGATGCCCGGCCCGAAATTGAATGCGTCTTCAAGAATTCGTGAGCTGACGCTTCGAGCATAAATTACCCATCGCCTTTTTTCTGTCAGTTCTGCAGCCCCTGCACCTCAAAACCTGTAAATGGTTGGGACAATCATGCCGTAAATATTGTTAGGGAAAATGGTTATATTAAATAAAAAAAATTGAATTTCTCCTAAAGTAAAAAAATCCCTTTGAAAAATAATCGCGCCCATTAACTAGATAGGCGCGAACCTGACCTTTTTGATCCAGCGCAACGTTTTTGTGCCTTTCAAATATTCTGTATCGCGGGCGATTCACGTCTAGCGTTGAGGAAACCTTTGATTCGATCGCGAGCGGGAATTTCAATGAAGCGATAAATCAAAACGCAGGTGATCAACAGCCCAAGCAGGTAGGCAAGCAGCACCGGATAAGAGCCGATCTCGTAGCCGTATTTGCCCTGCCCGCGCCAGAAATGCATGAGCGAGCGGACCATCAAGTTGGCCAAAGGAAAATGGCAGATGTAGACGGTGTAGCTGGCTTCGCCAAGCAGGATCAGGGGCGACCATTGCATCATACTAGCGAGCCGGCCGCGCGGGTCGGAGAGGGACCAGATCAGAAGGGCGAAGAGCGGGGTGAGGACGCCTTCATCGACGATGATCCGCCGGCGCTCGCCGATGGCGGCGAAGATCAACAGGACCGCGGCTGAGGCGAGTGCGGTGGCGGTCGGCCAGCGGCAATTGGGGATTCCATTTTTCAGCAGCAGCAAGCGGCCCAGCGCCATCCCCGCGATGAATTCAGGAATCCGGCAGACGGGAAAGAAGGAAAAGAAATTGGAAAGCAGTTGCACGCGGCGGCTGTGCTCGTAATCCATGTGTCCCTGCCATCCGCCGGCCAGAGTCAGCAGAGCGGCGCGAAGGCCGAGCGATGTCAGCCAGCAGGCGGCAATGACCGCGATCAATGATTCGGCGCGGTTCTTTCGCGCGAGAGCAAAAGCAAGCAACGGAAACATCGCGTAGAAAAATGCCTCAACGCTGAGGCTCCAGGCGGGAGAGTTCCACGCCAGGGCGTATGCCGGACACCAGGATTGCAGCAGCGTAAAGCAGAGGATGGCCTGGGCAAACATCGAGTGGAGGGAAAATTCCTTACGATAGATTCCGGCATAGAAAAAAAGAGGCGATGCGATGGCCAGGCCGATCAGATAGACGGGGTAGATGCGGGCAAACCGCGCGACCCAGAAGCGGCGCATCGCGCCGGGGCGCGAGATGCCGTCGAGATAGTTATAGGTGAGGATGAACCCGCTGAGGATGAAAAAAAGGGAGACGCTCCAGCGGCCGGAATCAAGGATGTTGAGGATGCCGCCGCCGATGATCGCCACCGCGGCGCGGATCGGCGCGGGAGAAGTGGCCGTTTGCGCGGCCCAGGCGGTTGTGGTTCGCAGCCACAGCGCGGCGGCACAATGGTGCAGAACGACGTGCATCGCGGCGACGATGCGAATCGTGGTCAGGGCCTTGATTTGAGGCCGGCGCGGCGTCGAACCGGGAACAGGCGGCTCATTTCGAAGAATTCCTTCGCGTTCTCCCATTATTCCCTTTTTCGTTCATGATCGCGGCGTGCGCGGCCGCGAGGCGGGCGATCGGCACGCGGTAGGGCGAGCAGCTCACGTAATTCAAGCCTACCCGATGGCAGAAATGGATGCTTTTGGGGTCGCCGCCATGTTCGCCGCAGATGCCGCACTTAAGATCCTTGCGGATGTGGCGGCCTTTGCGGACGGCCATGTCGATGAGCTGTTTGTGCCGCGCGGACGGCAGTTGCGGCGTGC
>CAZCKE010000424.1:0-3898 GCA_964499005.1 uncultured Tepidisphaeraceae bacterium | reverse complement strand
ACGGCGTCGCTTTCGAAAATAAGGTCTTCGGCGGTTCCATTCCCAAGGAATATATCCCCAGCGTCGAGTACGGCGCCCGCATGGCCGCCAAGACCGGCGTCCTCGCCAGCTATCCTTTGATCAACATCAAGGTGACATTGACCGATGGCAGCTACCACGTCGTCGATAGCTCCCAGATCGCCTTTGAATTGGCCGGCCAGATTGCCCTCAAAGAGGCCTGCCGCGTCGCCGGCATGACCCTGCTCGAACCGATCATGAAGCTCGTGGTCACAACCCCCGAAGATTTCGTCGGCAACGTCACCGGCGACCTCAATCGCCGCCGCGGCATGATCATCAACAGCGACCAGCGCGGAAACACCCGCATCGTCGAGGCCGAAGTGCCCCTGAGCGAAATGTTCGGCTACACGACCGAACTGCGGTCGATGAGCACCGGCCGCGCCTCCAGCGTGATGGAGCCTCTGCGATACGCCCCGGTCCCCAATTCCGTGAGAAACGCGATCTTGGCGGAAGTGGCGTAAGGGTTGCCGAGATCGCGTTCGCAAGGAAATTCGCGCCCGAACTTTCCAGCGAAAACCCGATCTTCAAACTAAAACCCACGGACCACCGTCCGTGGGGTTTTTAGCGATCGAATAGCGATCGGAGATTCCGCCGACCGTGAACGACGCGCACGATCGTCAGTGAGGTATTATCGAAACGATAGGCGATGAGGTAGGAATAAACGCTCCAAAATCGATAGCGTTTACTTTTCACATCCGCGCGTCGATAGCCTTTGCCGGGCATTTCCACCAATCCGCGGATTGCGGTCTCGAACTTTTCAGCTACTTTCTCCGCGGCCGAAACGCTGTCCGTTGCGATGTAATTCCAGATTTGCAGGAGGTCCAGGCGGGCTTGCGGTTGAATGAGGAGTTTTCTCATCCCGCCTTGTTCTTGCGATTCAGGGTTCGCAATTCTCTGAGAACCTTTTCCCCATTGAGGGCTTTACCGCTCCGTTCCCCTTTGGCGAGCAATCGATCGAGTTCGCCCGGCGCAAAATCCGCCAACCGCTCTTGTTGGTCCAATTGAGCAATTGCCGCGGCGACGACATCCTCGGGACTATTGTATTTTCCCGATTTGACTCGCCTCTCGATTTGCTTTTGAGTGCGAGCGGATAGTGAAAGGTTCATGCGGTTCCCTGATAAACGATCAATATATCATTTTATCAATTTTTGGACCAGAAACGCTTCTTTCATTCCGTCTTGTCGCGCGGCAAAATTCCTCGAAAGTATGGAGCGTCGAACGATGCGCCTAGGCGGACCCATTCACGAGAAATATCAGGATCCCCAGCAATGGATTGCCGCTCTCCGGCGCCAGGGCTATTCCGCCGCCTACTGCCCGATCGACGCCAGCGCCACATCCCAAACCATCCGCGACTACCGCGACGCTGCGGCTTCCGCCAACATCGTCATCGCCGAGGTCGGCGCCTGGAGCAATCCCATTAGCCCGGACGAAAACGTGCGGACCAAAGCCATCGCTCATTGCCAATCCCAATTGCACTTGGCCGATGAGATCGGCGCCTTTTGCTGCGTGAATATTGCCGGCTCCCGCGGCCCCCAGTGGGACGGTCCCGACGCATCCCACTACACGCCCGAAGT
This sequence comes from uncultured Tepidisphaeraceae bacterium, assembly GCA_964499005.1. Taxonomy (GTDB): domain Bacteria; phylum Planctomycetota; class Phycisphaerae; order Tepidisphaerales; family Tepidisphaeraceae; genus CAZCKE01. The sequence goes on along the minus strand of CAZCKE010000424.1, from coordinate 2,267 downwards.
CTTCGACCTGATCGTCCAGACGGTGCGAACGATCATTGATGCCGTCAATCCCAAGCACACGTTTTACACCCTCGAGCAGATGCCCTGGTGTCCGCCCGATTCCCCCGACAGTGATTTGGAACTGATGCACGCCATCGACCGCCCCCGGTTCGCCGCGCATCTCGACCCTGTCAACATGATCACCACCCCTCGGCGTTTTTACGGCAATGCCGCTTTCCTTCGTGAATGTTTCGCCAAGCTTGGCCCCCACATCAAAAGCTGCCACGCCAAGGACATCACGCTCCAATCCAAACTCACCTTGCATCTCGACGAGGTCCGTCCTGGCCTGGGCCAGTTGGATTACGCCACATACCTCCGCGAGCTCTCCAAGCTCCCTCCCGACACTCCATTGATGCTTGAGCACCTTTCCACCGCCGAAGATTACGCCGCCGCTGCCCAGCACATCCGCTCCGTCGCCGCGCGGAATCATCTCTATTTCGTCTAAAGGAAATTGCGCCTAACTATTGCGATACATGTCCTCTCCTCGGGAATATTTGCTATGATGAATCCTCTTTATCTCCGCGGAGGAACCGACCATGACGCGTCTGATATCCCTGGCCCTTACCCTGGCTCTGACTCTCGCCCTTTTCGCCACCGGCTGTGACAAGAACAACGCCGCCGCCGCCCCCAAACCTGAAACCCCCGCCGATCCGCCCAAAATGGAGATCGACGTTAAGAAGCACTACGTGGCGACGCTGGACACTACGGCCGGCAAGATCGTTCTGAGCCTCTTCGCCAATGAGGCGCCCAAGACCGTCAACAATTTCGTTGTCCTCTCCAAGAAGGGTTTTTATAACGGCCAGATCTTTCACCGCGTGATCCCCGGCTTCATGATCCAGGGCGGCGATCCCGGCGGTACCGGCGCGGGCGGCCCAGGCTACCGATTCGAAAACGAAAACCGCGACACCACCCGAGCCTATGTCACCGGCGCCGTCGGAATGGCAAACTCCGGCCCCGACACCAACGGCTCTCAATTCTTCATCATGGACGCCGATAATTCACTTCCTCCCTCTCAATACACTCTTTTCGGCGAAGTAAAGTCCGGCCAGGACGTCGTCCACAAAATCGCCATTGCTCCGCGCAACGGAGACGACAGGCCGGACGACCCAACGAAAATCAATTCGATCACGGTCAGCGAGGAATAATCGCGACACTTCGAAAAATCCTTCTGGATATTGGCAAACGCAAATTTTGGTATATACTTTATGCCGGAATATGAATTTCGGTGGAATGCATGGAATCTCGATCACATTGGCAGGCATGGCATAAGTCCTCTTGAAGCCGAATACGTTGTGATACGGTCAAAGCCGCCCTATCCGGAATATCGTGGTGATGGCAAATGGCTGGTGATCGGACGAACGCATGCTGGTCCGTATCTTCAAGTTATTTTCGTTTTTGATTCCATCAGCAGGGTGTATGTCATCCACGCGAGAGGTCTGACAGAGCGAGAGAAACGCCGCTACCGTCGCAGGAGAAAATAATGAAGAAGCGGACTCAGCGCAAGCTCTCTTCAAGAAAACGAGCCAAACCGCATTGGGAAATGAATTCAACTGAGCTTGCCGCGGCAACACATGAATTTGATCGCGAATTTATCGCCGATACATTTGGTTCGCCCCCAGCATCGGCACGCGCCCAACTCCGTCGAGCGCAGCGTCGCGGGCGACCCCGCGTAGGCGAGGGAGCCCAACGCGTGCTGGTGACGGTCGAACGGGAACTGCTTGCCGCTGCCGATGCCTACGCCAAACAACACCGGTTGAACCGTTCCCAACTCATCGCCCAAGGATTGCGCAAAATGATTGGCCCAAAAGCGGCGTGAAGCCATGCCAAAATTTGCGTTGCCACTTCTCGCGACTGATGCAGCGGATCGATGCCGGAGTTTGCGTCTCAAGTCCTCTTCAATTCCCGCTTCACCTTCGCGGATTCCCTTCGAAACAGCTATGCCGTGATGGGCCTCATCGGCCAAGTCGTATGAAGGCTTAACCGATCCCTGCGTCAGTCAAACCCTGTTCACCAGGAATAATTTCGGTTGTCACTATATTTCAGGATTGATATGCACCCAAGCAGAGCAACCGATATGGCGCGCGAAGTGTCGGTTTGATAAAACCAGAACCGCCGGATAGCCTCAATTCTTGGATGTACGCGCGTGATTTAGGAAAAGCGTTCGTTGGCTTGATCCTCATGGTGTTTACAAATCCCGGATTATCTCAGGGGCAAACGTACAACCTTGC
>CAZCKE010000423.1:0-3899 GCA_964499005.1 uncultured Tepidisphaeraceae bacterium | reverse complement strand
GTATTCGTCCAGCGTGGTTGCGCCGATGGTGCGCAATTCGCCGCGGGCCAGCGCCGGCTTGAGCAGATTGCCGGCGTCCATCGACCCTTCGGCTTTTCCGGCCCCCACCAGCGTGTGCAGTTCGTCGATGAACAGGATGATCTGCCCGTCGCTTTGCGTGACTTCCTTAATCACGGCCTTGAGGCGGTCCTCAAATTCGCCGCGATATTTCGCGCCGGCGATCAGGGCGCCCATGTCGAGCGCGATGATGCGTTTGTTTTGCAGCACGGCCGGCACGTCGCCGTTGAGCATGCGAATGGCCAGGCCCTCGACAATGGCGGTTTTGCCGACGCCCGGCTCGCCGATGAGGACGGGATTGTTTTTCGTGCGGCGAGAGAGAACCTGCATGGTGCGACGGATTTCCTCGTCGCGCCCGATGACCGGGTCGATCTTTCCTTTCCGGGCCATCTCGACCAGATCCCGCCCATAGCGCTGAAGCGCCTGGTATTTGTTTTCGGGATTCTGATCGGTGACGCGTTGGCCGCCGCGGACGTCCTTCAGCGCGCTCAGGATCGCATCATGGGTGACAGACAGCGACGTGAGAATCTCCCTGGCTTCGCTTTTTACTTGGGCCAGCGCCAACAGGAGATGTTCGGTTGAGACGTATTCGTCCTTGAGCCGATCCGCTTCTTTCTGCGCATAGGTGAAGACATCGTTGAGGGAGTTGCTGATCCCGGTCTGAGTGCCGGTCGCCTTGGGGAGGCGGTCCAATTCTCCATGAACGATCGTCTCCAGCCGAGACGGATCGGCCCCCAGCTTTTGCAGAAGTGGGCCGATGACCCCATCCTCTTCATCCAGCAGCGCACCCAACAGATGCAGGGGTATGACCTGCGCGTGGTTCATTTGCTGTGCCGTCTCCTGCGCGCGGGAGACGGCTTCCTGGGCCTTGATAGTGAGTTTATCGAATCGCATGAAATCACAGCCTCCGACGGCAGCGCATAGCGCCCCCGCCCGCCTCCACTGGAGCAAATGCGGGGCCAAACCTCACGTTGCGAGGGCGCTTGCATCTCCTTAAAAATCAATGAATTGCGGGTGAAGGTCTGCAATCAAGCGACGGCCGCGGCTGCATTTTTGGCAGTCGCGGATTGGATGAGTGCCATCAACGCTTCGACTGCCTTGACGGGTTGCATTTGCCGGGCAATCTCCGAATCCCATTTGAATCCGTGAGTCGCGGAGAGTTCGCCGCGCCAGGCGCGGACCATGGCGTTAGCCAGGGCGGGGACGTCGTTCATGAGGACCAGCTCGCCAGTTTTGCCGTGCTCGACCAGTTCGTCGATGCTGGCGCCTTGAGTGCCGATGACGGGGACTCCCAACGTGAGGCTTTCGATGACGGTGTTGGGGAGATTGTCCACCAGGGAGGGGAGCACGGCGGCGGTGGCGCGGAGCAGAGCGCAATAGAGCTTGGGCTTGGTTAAGCCGCCGAGATGAATCACGTTGGAGCGTTGCTCGCCCCACTGTTGCCGCCAGTGGTCGAGGTCAAAATCTTCCAGTCGGCCGGCCATGGCCAATTTGAGGGTGGGTTCGGATTTCCAGGCCAGCGGGAGGGCCTGGGCGATCCATTCGGTGCCTTTGCGGCGGCGGAGTTGGCCGAAGTGAAGCAGAAATTTTTCGGGCAGGTCGTCGACCGGCTGGGGATCGGGAATGTGTTCCACCAGCGCGGGAGGACGGACCACATGCACGGGGCGCTTGAGGCGGTTCTGGTAATACTCCGCGGCGAAGGCGCTGGGGGCATAGATGATCTGGGCACGATTGACGGCTTTGAGCTCGAAATGCGATTGCCACATGGGCAGAAGGGGTTTGTGTCGGGCGTCGACCTGGGCGTAGGGCTCGATGGGGAAGCTGCATCGGACGATATCGAGGCGTCCGTGGCGCGGCTTGATGCATAGGCCAGGGGCCTCGACATCGGCGCTTTGAGTGACATCGAAAGGCGCCTCACGGTCGCGCTGCTCGAGCGCGGCGGCGAGTTGGCGGGAGGCGGAGAGCATGCGGATGGTGCGGCGGAGATTTCCCAGGCCGCGCCTGGCGGGGATGGCCCAGCCCCAGCGGAACGGTCCGCCGGAAATCCGGGGATGAACGCGGTGAACGCGAATGCCATTGTGATCGATGACGGCGGGGCCGAGGAAGCTGAGGACGAAGATTTCGGGAGTGTGGCCCGCGTCGAGGAGAGCGCGGGTCATTTTGTTGAGGTAGTTGCCTAGACCGCCCCCGGTGGCGATCTCGGTGACGAACTCACTGGTGAGGAAGGCGATTCGCAAATGGGTTCCGGGGAGTTTCTGTCGCTTATTACGGGGCGAGGACGCCCCGGCTCCGTGACAAGTGATTACCTTTCTGATCATTCGGCAGGGTCGGGGCGCTGGATTACTTTTTGCCCCCGCCGCTGGCCGGAGCATGACCGGCGCCCTGGTGATGATGCTGCTGGAAGATCAGACCGATGACCGCGGGAATGAAGACCGCGGCGGGGAGCAGGAACGGCTCGAGCCGGAGGTGATAAGTGACCTGCGGGGCGATGTCGCCGTATTTGTAAACCAATCCCAGGATGCCAAAGACCACCATGAAAGAGCCCTGAAGGCTGGTGTACATCATGACGCTGCCGCGGAAAACGATGAATGAGACCAATCCGAATCCGATGAGGCCGACGAGCGCGCCGGCCCAGACGAGACGAGGGTCGAGGTCGATGGTGTGCCAGACGCTGGCGCCCAGGAGGACGCCGAAGATTCCACCCATGAGAGCGACGGCGTATTTCATGGTGGGCCAGGCGATGGCGGCGGCGAAAACGGAGCCGACCATGGCGCAGGCGATGGCGCCTTCGCCGCGGACACCGACGATATCCACGGCGAGAATCCCTCCGACGACCGCGGCATTGAGCATCACCAGGGCCTTGAAGATGCGGATACCAAAGAGGAGATAGACGATGCCGACCATGATCATCAGGCAGGAGACGGCGGGAGACATCTGCTGGCACCAGCTCAGGAGATCGCCCTGGTGGGGCCACTGACGGGCGAGGGAATTGAGCCAGCCGTTGTTGGCCAGGCCTTGCTGCTGATCGGAAACAATTGCCAATGCGGTCATCACGGTATCACCTTAAAAGCTAGGGGCATCATTCATCGTCCGATTCGTCCGAGCCGACGGATTCGGCGGCGTTTTGCCGGGAGATGGAATGCCATTGCCAGAGGGTTCCCAGGGTCACGAGCCCGCAGAGCACGGCCAGTTGGGAGGAGATCTGCCTGGGCAGATGCTCGAGCATAGAGGGGCTAATGCGGGAGAGTGCCATGATTCCGGTGGTGATCAAGAGGGAAGCACCGGCGGCGCTCCAGAGCAGAGCGGTTCCAATGCGCGGCCAGGCGAGAGCGGCGGCGAGGCCGACGAGCATGGCGGCGCCGCCGAGAAGGGCCAGGTAGCGCTGCATCTGGTCGGGAACGGCGGCCCAAATTTGCATAAGGAATTGGGGCAGAGCATCAAAGCCGGTGTATTGGGGAAAGGCGAATTGCGCGCCGTGGTTGACAGTGTTCCAGGTGATCAGGGCAGCCCAGGCGGCGAGGACTAATCCGAGCCAGAGCCCGACCCAGAATCGGTGCAGTGCGTAGGCGCTGACGCCGAGGATGATGGCGCCTCCGACACCGGGGCCCATCCCGTCGATTTGCCAGCCGAACCAGAGGGGGAGCTTCATCCCGACGGCGGTGCCGATAGCGACGGCGGTGAGAGTGAGGATGGGCCGGCTGAATTTAGCGCCGGCGAGGAAGAGAGCAACGCCGATCAAACTACCGACGGCGGCGGCGATCAAAGCGATGGCGCCGGCGTCGCGAGGGAAGATGGTTAGAAATTGCTGAAACAATGATTCACCTTTAGTAAGAATTCATCGG
>CAZCKE010000422.1:0-3914 GCA_964499005.1 uncultured Tepidisphaeraceae bacterium | reverse complement strand
GAGGGATGAAGGGGATACTGGGTTCTGCCTGAATCGAAGTCTTGAATTGTATTTTCTTACCGCTTGCGGGATCTGGGTACGCGCTCCATCTTTCCTTGCAAATTCCGAACTAAGCCATCGACGATTGTGCCAAATAAATCTGTGTGATTTAGCTCATATAAACGCCTAAGCACCTTGTGTTTGTCCTCTTTTCTGCCGCGATTTTCCAGATATGAGGGTATATCTCGAGCGTATGAGGGAGACGATACAGCTAAAATCCGTTTGCGCGTTTCGGAGGATAGAAAAACCACATCATCTTTGTCAGTTCCTATTGCAGTTAGTACCCGCTCACCGTCAGTTATTCCTCTGCCGAGATAATTCCAGCGGCCTTCAGTCGGGCCGGGTCCCCATTTATCCAAAAAGCGGTATACCGGTCCACTATTGACGCTAATCCTGAAATGAAATTCCAGCATCAATGTTTGTGCAATCAGGCTTTCGATAAGCGATGCAAGATAACCCGCGAAGACAACGGCGGACCACGGTGTTCGAAATACAAAAATGTATCCATCGCCTATACACAAATTAGCTTCTTGGTCATTTCGCGCCGATAAAACATCTTGTCTAGCCACATGCCAAAACTTGCTGTCTGTGGTGATCTGTATCAGGGCGTTCATGATCAGTAACTGATGTTCGACGGGATGTTTCGAAAAACCAGAGACATCGACGTAAACAAATGTCTTCTCAACTGGCCAAGAGGAGAGGGAACGGATTTCCGAATTTTCGTCTTGAAGCGAACTGTTTAATTGAACATGTAAAATGTGGCTAATAAAGATGGGAAGGCGTTTGCCGTACAGAGCGCTGTCCGCTGCAGTTTCGTCTCCCTGCATGGACTCATACAAACGATAAAACAGAAATGCTCCAGGTGCATTTGCAGCAGTAGTCACTTTTTTGGGGTCATGATAAATAGCTATGGGTGCTATCAATGGGCTTTCCTGCATTCCGCCTGCGAGGGTGTATTTGAGATCGCGCATGTTTTGACGACAAAGAAGAATAATTCCATTATGTTTGCAATAAGTGACAACGTCTTTTTCTTGGCCATAGTAAACGCAGTGTTTTTCTAATCCTTCGAATGAATCCGCTATGGGAGTACTCTGGTTAGCGGCCCATGTGAGAAATTTGCAGTAATCTGAATTCGACGGATCAAGAGAAATTTCGCGGCCATCCGAAGCAAAATAGACGGCGGAGAGTTTATTTTGCGGATTCAGCTCAATTTTGTAGGGAGTTTCACTATTTTTTTCGCTCATTGTAATCTTCTCACATCTCGCGCAATTTGTTTCCTAGATCATGCCCGATCTCGAAAATATACGGCCCAATCTCTCTCTGTAACCCTTGTCATTCCTGATATCCACATCAGTGCGTCGAGAATCCTGCATTTACTCAATGGCATATTCCACTCTTGGGTCAGAGCACGAAAACCGTCTAGGTGATTTCCCATGCTCAGCAAATCGCTGTGAAATAAATGTACAATGTCAATCGCATATTCTCCCCATGAGCTATTCCGATTTTTCTGGCGAAGCGTCGAATTGGAAAACCAATAGTATCCTTCGATTACGGAATCCAATACCGGGAACAAAGAAGGTCGTTTTAAGTGAAGTGATTTCATGGTTTTTGCAAGTTTAATCCCTGAAACGTTGCACATTCTCGTGATCATTTCACTTGCAGCTTGTAACCAAGGAATATCGGCATCAAGTGGCAACTCGGCAAGATCAACATCGCTCGGCAGTAATTTAAGAAGTGAATTGATTGAAGAGCCGTCCGCCAAAATCGTTGCAATTTGTCTGTCAGATATACGTGATCCTAAACCGCGCGAAGCTCGAAGGTTGCTCTCACACAGGATGTTGTCCGCTTTTGCGCCTTTCCCATCATATTTATGGTAATTCGCATTCAAGTAGCCGTGCAAGACATCGTCGCACAGGGAAATGGACATCCCGCTCGCTATCGCGACATTGCTACCATTGGACTCCATCGATGACTCCGTTCCGGTGCAATGGGAGCGACACAGTATCGTCAGTCAAATGAATTTTCCAAGGTCTGCTTCGCGCCTCTAGTTGCTGAAACACATACCTTTCAGTGCTTGCGCACCAAACTTATGCTTGCCTCTAAAAACATTTTCTCGTTCTAAAACTTTCAATCAATGATTTTCGCTTTTGCCAATCGATCCCGCCATCCTCCGCGCGCACCTCCCCCGTATATAGGTTCAGGGGTGAAGGTTTTGGAATTTTGATCTAACCCCTGTCAAACCCAGAATCTGCAAACCCAATCCTTGTTCCATCCTCCCTTTTGACCCTCCCCCGGCTTTTCTTTCAACTGCTCGCCTGATCTCCTGTTCGCCTGCTCTGATAAGCCCCCCTCACCTTTTTCCAAAAACCCTCAAAAACCGCGAAAATTCAACGGCTGCTGGCCTCTCCGCACGTAAAAGCGCGCGCACAAAAGGTGCACGCATTCAATTGCAAATCGCAAATCCAAAATCAAACGAAAAACCAAGGACCAATCACTTCCCAATCAACCGCGCCACTTCCTGGCAATCCCTATCTCCGCGGCCGGAGAGGTTGACGATGATGATCTGATTTCTGGAAAGCTGGACAAGCCAGCCGGATGAGCCGATAATTGAGGAAATGGTGCAGAGTGTCGATCAGCTTGTTCGCGATTACCGCAAGGCTTCAGCCGAGGTGCGCAAGAAGTACAACACCCCCAAAAAGGCGAGAGAATTTCTCGTGAAGGCGGGCATTTTGGAGAAGCATGCGGCATCGAAGAACGGCGTTCGACTGGCCAAGCCCTACCGCTGATTGAATCCCGCATCAACTACTTTTGTCCTGGGTTACCACGGCTGCGACGAATCAGTGGCCCGGGGAGTTTTTGCCGGGAAGGGTTCTCTTACTGCCAGCGAAAACGACTACGACTGGCTGGGGCATGGGGTTTACTTCTGGGAGCATAACGCTCAACGGGCATATGAATTTGCCTGCGAGGTTCAGGATCGTCCGCATCACAACAAGCAGAAGATTAAGCGTCCAACGGTGGTCGGAGCGGTGATCGACTTGGGGCTTTGCCTGAATCTGATGGATAGCCGGTGCATTGGAATGGTTCAGGAGGCATATGCGGATTTGGTTCGTCTGCATAAAGAGGCCCAAGAGCCGTTGCCAAGGAACAAAGGCGGGCAGGATCGGCTTTTACGCCGATTGGATTGCGCAGTGATTGAGATGCTGCATGCAACCCGCGGTGAACAGGGGGAACCCACACTCGATACGGTTAGGGCGGCATTCGTTGAAGGCAGCCCGATATATACGGATGCCGGTTTTCACGAGAAGAGCCATATTCAACTATGCGTTCGGAACCTGAGGTGCATCAAGGGCTATTTCCGGCCGTTGGATGATGACGGAAAGCCGCTGACTTTTGGCTGATGAGGCGAAGAGTTCCCGCAGATTTGCAGAGTGGGATCACTTCCCAATCAACCGCGCCACTTCCTGGCAATCCTTATCCCCGCGGCCGGAGAGGTTGACGATGATGATCTGATCCTTGGGGGTTTTGGGGGCCAGTTGGGACAGATGGGCGAAGGCATGTGCCGATTCGAGGGCGGGGAGGATGCCTTCGAGTTGGGCGACTTGCTGGAAGGCGGCTAGGGCCTGGTCGTCGGTGATGCTGACGTATTTCACGCGGCCGGTGTCTTTCCAGTAGGAGTGTTCGGGGCCGACGCCGGGATAATCGAGGCCGGCGGAGACGGAGTGGACATCGGCGGTTTGGCCGTCGTCGTCCTGGAGGACGTAGGAGAGTGAGCCGTGGAGGACGCCGGGACGGCCGGCGGAGAGTGAGGCGGCGTGCTGGCCCAGGGCGGAGCCGCGGCCGCCGGCTTCGATGCCGATCAGTTGGACGGAGGAGTC
>CAZCKE010000421.1:0-3932 GCA_964499005.1 uncultured Tepidisphaeraceae bacterium | reverse complement strand
ACCTCGAGGGCGTTCTTGCTCCAAGCTAGGATGGCCTGCTTGCCCAGGTTGTCGGCCGCCGCATACAGCGCGGGCAACGCCGGATCTGCCATAGCACCCACGAGTTGTTGGGCAAAATCCGGCCAAAGCCGGGCAAACGCCGCCACGTCCGCCCATTCTTCCATGCGACGTTGCCATGCCTGCAGAACAGCCCCGTGGGTGGCTTCCCAGGCGATGGCTTTGACGCCGTTTTCACAGAATTCGGCGATGTGGCGCTCGCCGTCGGGGTCGGGCCAGGCGCAACTGGGGCAATCGAAGCCCCCTTTTTTGTTGACCACGGCAAGGCTGTGAATGCCGCGGAGGGGGCTTTCCTTGACGACGAATTGCATCGATGTGGCAACTGATTTGAGGCCCGCGGCGACTTTGCTTCGCCGGGTGATTTTGGGCGTGTCGTCGCCGTCGTGATATTCGGCCTGGATTTTCCCGGATGCTGGTGAGGGGGAGATATTTTTATCCGCGCCGGCGTGCATTATTTCCTATTTTAGAGCCTTGCGGCCTGGATCGAGAGAAAAGTGTCGTCGTTGGTCATGCGGGGTTCGATGTCTGCGTTTTTTCGACGGGTTGGCACGGATTACTCCAGCCCCCTTCGGGAACCAGCGCTTTCATCGCTTCGACCGGCCCCCAGGCACCCGGCTCATATTCATGCACGGGGGCGACATCGCCTAGAACGCCATCGACGATTCGCCAGGCCTCGTGGACACTATCCTGGCGGGCGAAATAGGTGGATTCACCGTTCATCGCTTCCAGGAGCAATCGCTCGTACGGTTCCATGTCGTAATGCGGATATTGCTGGGCGACCAATTCGACGTCGGAGCCGGTCATCCCCTCCCCCGGATTTTTCGAGCGAATGCCGATGGCGACGATGACTTCGCCGGAAAGACCGAACCTCACGGTATTAGGCGAGCGATTGGACTCTGGGAAAACGTTTTGGGGCGTCTGCTTGAGGCGGACGAGAATTTCGGTGCAGGTCACGGGGAGATTTTTGCCGGCGCGAATGTAGAACGGCACGCCGGACCAGCGCCAGCTATCGATCCAAAGCCGCACGGCGGCAAAAGTCTCGACGGTTGAATCCTTGGCGACGCCGGGTTCGTCGCGATAGCCGCGGAATTGGCCGCGCACCACGTCGGCGGGCGTCAATGCCCGGACGGTTCGCAGGACTTTGCCTCGCTCGTCCCGAAGCGCTTCGCCGGACGGACCGGCCGGCGGCTCCATCGCCAGCAATGAGAGCAGTTGCAGCATGTGGTTCTGCACCACGTCGCGGATCGCGCCGACTTCCTCGTACAATTTCCCTCGCCCCTGCACGCCGAACTTTTCCGCCATCGTGATCTGCACGCTGGCGATGTTGTTCCGGTTCCACATCGGCTCAAACAGCAGATTGGCGAATCGTGTGTAAAGGATGTTTTGAACAGGGTCCTTGCCGAGATAGTGATCGATGCGGTAGATCTGGTCCTCGGCGAAAAAGCGGTTCAGCGTTTCTTCCAGCTCTATGGCCGAAGCGGCGTCGCGGCCGAACGGTTTTTCCAGCACGATGCGGGCGCCTTGCGCGCAGCTCGACTGGGCCAGCGCCTCGGCCACGGTCGCGAACATGCTGGGCGGGATCGCCAGATAATGCAACGGATGCGAACATCCCCTCAACTCGCTGCGAAGTTGCGCGAAGGTCTGCTTATCGCGATAATCTCCGTCCACGTAATGCAGGAGCGATGACAGTTTGTCGAACGCTGCCGGATCGACTCCGCCATGTTCGGCCAAGCTGGCTTTGACGCGGGAGATGAGCTGTGAAAGATTCCACCCGGCCTTGGCGACGCCGACGACCGGCACATTCAGCTTCCCGTGCTGAATCATCGATTGCAGCGACGGAAAGATCTTCTTGTACGCCAGATCGCCGGTGATGCCGAAGATGACCAGTGCGTCGGATCGAGGGGCCATGTTTCACACTCCTTCAAACAAATGAGTGGAAATGAGCGAGCACGGTTCGTGCCAAAGCTTCAAATTTCGTCGACTGTTCAGTTTTGGCGGCCCAACAGCTTTTTGGCGGCAGCGACCATGTTTTCCGCGGTCAAGCCATGTTTGTTATAAAGCTCCTGGGCCGTGTAAGCGGATTGCCCAAACTCGCCGTGGACCGCCAACGTTTTGAGCATGTGACCGATGCCCGCTTCCATGAGGGCATGACATACTTGCGAGGTCATGCCATTGATGAATTGATGGTCCTCGATGCTCACCAGTCGGCCGCCCGTCGCTTTGACCGCCGAGCCGATCGTCTCGACATCGACGTCATTGATGAACGGATTATTGATGACGGTCGCCTTGATCCCCTGGTCCGCCAGCATATTGCCGGCGGCAATGGCCGCGCCCAGAAGCGGCCCGGTAGCCAGGAGGGTTACGTCGCTCCCCTGCCGCAGCACCTGAGCTTTGCCCCATGGATAGCTCGCTTTTTCAACCCATGAAAGAGGATAGTTTTCCCGGCCGACGAAGAAGATGTAATTGTTTCCATCTTTACCGGCCGAACGATCGGCGGCGTACCGCTTGATCGCCTCGAGCATGAAAGCCTCGGCTTCATCCGCGCAAGACGGCGAAATCACGATGGTGTGAGGAATCGGGCAAATCGTCGCGAAGTAAGTCAATCCCTGGTGCGATGCCCCATCGGCGGCATTCTGGAATCCAACGTGCGAGAAGATCGCGATGACCGGCGCCTGCGAGAGGGACGCCATCGTCAGCGGCAGATTGCCTTTGGTGATGCCGAATTGCCCGAACGTATCCACCACGGGGATGAATCCGGCCTTGGCCAAACCGACGCCGACACTGATCATATTCGCCTCGGCGACACCCACGTCTTGCGAGCGGCCAGGCAGCGATTTCTGGAATGGCCCGATGCCCGTGGAGCCTGGCAGGTCGGCGGAAACCGAGAAGACGGGGAATCCTTCCTGGGCCGCCTTGATGCACGCCTTGGCAAGACCGGATTGGATCTTCTCTTTTTTCGGAGCCGGCGGGCCGGGCTTGGCGGGAGCGGCTTTCTTCGCGGCTTCTTTCTTTTCCCAATCGCTGTGAAGGGATTCGGCCCAGGCGGCAAATTCGGCTGGAACATTTCCCGCCCCGCCCCAGATTTCGTTGATGAACGGAACGATTTTTTCGCCGTTGGAGAGCGGGAAGCCGTGGCCGCCGCTGCTGCTTTCTTCCGTTGATTTGACGCCGTAGCCTTTGATCGTCTTGACCCAGAGGGCGACGGGGCGGCTGGGGGTTACTTTCGCCAGCTTGATCGCCGTTTCCACGGCTTCATATACAGCAGGCAGATCGTGTCCGAACGGGACTTTCATCACATTCCAGCCCAGCGTTTGCAGAGCGGCAAACGTCGGCTCCATGGTGAAGGAATCCTTCGTGATGCGGCCGGACAATTTGGTGTCGTTATCCGAAACGATCATGACAAACGGATTGAGCTTTTCCTGCGAGGCCAGGCCCGGGATCGCGGCGAATGCTTCCTTGGCTTCGCCTTCCATCGAAGCGCCGTCGGAGATGGTCACGATCGTAACTCGGTCATTGCCCAGCAGCTTGTCGCCGATCGCGAGGCCCTGCGCCTGGGGAAGGGCCGATCCGAGCGGGCCATTGCTCAAGTAGACGCCCTGGGGATTGAGATGCGATTCACCATGGCCGGTGTATTTGCTGCTGATGCTGCGGAAGCCCTTGAGGTCTTCCATCTTCATGCCGTCAAAACCGTAGATGGATCGCAGGGCGTAGACGCCATTCTCGGTGTGGCCCGCGTCGTTGGCGAAGTTATAGGCTTCGTACCATTGGCGGCCCTGGGTGGCGAACATGATGCCGTGAACCGCCGCCATAATCTCCGCGAAAGCCGAGGGGCCGCCCCAAGGGCTGGCGGCGCCGCCGTTGACGGCGTGCAGGTC
>CAZCKE010000420.1:0-3933 GCA_964499005.1 uncultured Tepidisphaeraceae bacterium | reverse complement strand
GATGTATCCGAAAAGAAAGACCGATCTTCAGGAAGTCCTCATGGAAGTCGATCCCGCAAACTACCAGATTCGACGCCTCCTGCTCGCGCATCAGGATGGATCGCGATCAGAATTCATCTTCTCGAATATCCGAACCAACACCGGACTTCGCGCCAACATGTTCGATTTCAAAGTGCCGCCGGGCGTCGACGTGGTGCCGGGACTCGGACAGTGAAATTCCCCGTCAGAGGTGTAAATGACCTAATTAGCTTCAAAGGTGTTTGCTCGCTAATTAGGTCATTTACACCTCTGACGGGGAATTTCACGGTAAGCTGCTGATGGAATTTACGTGCAAGTATGCGAAGCCGAGCGGCGAGGTAGTTAGGGCTGTCCTGGTCGGCCAGACGATAGACGAGGTACGCCACCACCTTCAGGAGCAGGGCCTGCTCCCGATGGAAATTCGCCCTCGCGGCTGGTCCCTGTCCATCCGCCCGCGACGCCGGCGGCAAGCCCTTAAGGCCGACGGTTTCACCCTTTTTAACCCACAGGTCGTTGCCCCGAATCGGGCCGGGGTTCTGTCGCAACGTGTTTCGCAAAGTTACCGAGCAGGATGCGGTTCGCAACCGCGACCCCCACGGCCATGATCGACCCCATCAGCGACTCGACATTGAGCGTCGTCCGGGTCACCGCGAGCATCAGCACGACGCCGGCGAGCGCGCCGGGCACGGCGAAGATGATGATGAAGGGGTCGAGCCAGGACTGGAAAAGGACGACGAGGAGCAGGTACACGAGAACGCTGGCGAGGACGAGACCGGTCCCCAGGCTCGTGAACGACGTCCGCATGCTCTCGCTCTGTCCTCGGATGCGCATGTGGACGCCCGGCCCGAGGGAAGGGGCCATCGCGTCGAGCTCCCTCTGGATGTCACCGGCCACCCCGCCGAGGTCGCGGCCGTCGACGTTCGACTGCACGTCGAGCACGCGCTGGACGCTGTCATGGTTGACGACTCCAAACGTTTGCGACGGCCGAACGGACGCCAGGCTCCCGAGGTACGCCGCCAGGTCGCCCGAGCCCACTGTGGACGCCGCCCCCACGGGCATCCGCATGAGATCCTGCACGCTGGCGACCTTGGGGAGCGGCGTCTGCACGACCACCAGGTAGTTGACGTTGTTCTTGGGGCTCAGCCAGAACGAGGGCGACACGAGCGAGCTCGAGCTGAGGGACGTGAGCAAGTTGTCGGCGACCTGGCGCTGGGTCACCCCCACCTGCGCGGCCCGATCTCGGTCCACGTCCACGCGCAGCGCCGGCCGGTCGAGGACCTGCGCGATCCGCACATCCACCGCGCCGGGGACCGTCCGGACGCGGTCGCGGAGCTCGCGGGCGAGGTTGGCCGTGACGTCGAAGTTCGCGCCCTCCACCTCGACGTCGATCGGCGCCGTGAGCCCGAAGTTGAGCACCTGGCTGATGATGTCGGCCGGCTGGAAGTAGAAGTGCACGTCGGGGTACGCCCGCGGCAGCTCCTCGCGCAGGCGCCGCCGGTACTCCGCGGTCGGGCGGTGGTGGGGCTTGAGCGCGACGAGGACCTCGGCGTCGGAGCCGCCGATGTTGTCGGTCTGGACGAAGGCCAGATTGTACGAGACGGGGACGCCGATGTTGTCGTTGATGGTCTCGATCTCGTCCTCGGCGACGACGTCCCGGATGCGGCGCTCGACCCCGCCCACGATGCTTTCGGTCTGCTCGATGCGGGTCCCGCTCGGCGCGCGAACGTGGAGCCGCATCTGCCCCGCGTCGACCTCGGGGAAGAAGTCCATGCCCACGGCGGTCGCGAGGACTCCCACCGCGACGAGCGCCGCCGCGCTGCACCCGAGGACGAACGCGCGGTGATCGAGGATGACCGCCAGAAGCCCCTCGTAGGCGCCCTGCAGAGCGCCGAAGGCTCGCTCCCGCCACGCGTCGATGCGGCCGCCCGTCCGGTGCTCCTCGTGCTCCATGAGCATGCGCGCGAGCGTCGGCACGAGCGTGCGCGAGAGCAGATACGACGCGAGCATCGCGAAGACCACGCTCAGCGCGAGCGGGACGAAGAGGTACTTGGCGGGCCCGAAGAGCAGGACCACGGGAAAGAAGACGATGCAGATCGTCAGGGGGGCCGCCAGCGCGGGCACCGCGATCTGCGCGGCGCCGTCGAGGATCGCGGTCGTGAGCGGCTTCCCGAGCGCTCGATTTCTGTGAATATTCTCGATCTCCACGGTGGCGTCGTCGACCAGCATGCCAATGGCCAGGGCCATGCCCCCGAGCGTCATGATGTTGAGGGTCTGCCCCGTCACGAAGAGGCCCACGAGCGCGACGAAGATCGAGAGCGGGATGGATGTCGATACGACGACGACGCTCCGCCAACTCCCGAGAAAGAGCAGGATCATCCCCGAGACGAGAAAGGACGAAATGACCGCCTCCCGGAGCACGCCGGAAATGGCCGCCCGCACGAACACCGACTGATCGAAGTCGATCTTGAGCTCGACGCCGTCCGGGGCGCTGGCCTGGATGGCCGGGAGCGCGGTCTTGGCTGCATCGACCACGGCGATCGTCGAAGCGTTCGCCTTCTTCAGGATGGCGAGGTAGGTCGCGCGCTGCCCGTTGACCCGCACGATGTTCGCCTGGGGCGCGAAGCCGTCGTGCACCCGGGCGACGTCTCCGAGGCGCACCTCGGCGCCGCCGGCGACGCGCAACGGCATCCGCGCGAACTCGTCGATGGTCGACGGGCTGTTGTTCATCGTCACGTCGTATTCGATGTCGCCCACGCGCATCGACCCGGCGGGTTCGATGATGTTCGACTGGAGGAGGGCCTGGACGACGTCCTGGGTGGAGAGGCCGTGGGACCCGGTGGCGTTGGGGTCGACGTCGATCACGACCTCCCGTTGCTTGCCGCCGTAGGGCGCCGGCGTGGCCAGTCCGGGGATCGTGAAGAGCCGCACGCGGATGAAGTTCAGCCCGTAGTCGAAAATCTCCTGCTCGGACCTCGTGGCGCTCGAGACCGTCAGCTGCGCGACCGGGACGTTCGACGCGTTGAACTGGATGACGTTGGGCGGCGTGATCCCGGGCGGCATCACGCGGCTCGCCGTCGCGGACACACTTGCGATCTGCGCGATCGCGGCGCCGATGTCGGCGCCTTGCTCGAAGTACACCTTCAGCAGGCCGACTCCGTTGATCGACTGGGACTCGATGCGCGAGATTCCGTTGACCGTCGTCGAGTAGGCGCGCTCGCTGACGAGGACGACCCGCCGCTCCATGTCCTCGGCCGAGAGCCCCGGGTACGACCAGACGACGATGACCACCGGAATGTCGATCGTCGGGAAGATGTCGGCCTGCATCCGTCCGGTGCACAGGGCGCCCAGGAGGAGGATGACGAACGAGAACACCGCCACCGTGTACGGGCGGCGGAGTGCGAGACGGACGATCCACATGGAGCGCCCAAAATCCTAGTCGTCGGCCGCTCGGGGCGCACCCGTGGACGGCTTGCCCGAAAGGGCGCGTTGCGGACTCAGCCGCGCAGCGCTTCGAGCATCTCGAGGTCGGGGATCGCGACCGCGAACCGCGTCTTGACCACGGCGATGTCGAAGTCTTCGAGGAGCTTGCAGAGCGCGAGCCCGTCGTAGAGCGTCACCGGCGGCGCTCCCAGAGCGATGGCCTCCTCGCGTGCGCCCGAGAGAACCTGTCCGGTCGTCAACAGCCAGCCCGTGCTCGCGGGCCCGTAGTGATGCAGAGCCCCGCGCAAGTCGGTCACCCGCTCGCGGCCGATCTCGCGCCCGTCCTTGCGGACGACGATGGCGGTCGGGACTGCGTCGCCTCCCGCCTTGTGCACGGCCGCGAAGTGCGCCTCGCCTCCGGGCGATCCCGCCCGGCGGACCGAGCGAACGCCGCTCATGCCCACGCGCTCGAGCGTCAGGAGGACGAGCTCGATG
>CAZCKE010000419.1:0-3940 GCA_964499005.1 uncultured Tepidisphaeraceae bacterium | reverse complement strand
ATGTGGCAAAACCGAGGCTATTTCCGACTTATCGGACGTGAATATTCAGGTCGTGTGCCGAGCTTTAAAGCTCACTTACTGAGCTTCTTTCACTCTTACGAATGGGATCGCCGGGGGTTCGCCTCCTGCCAGCGATTCGCAAATTCAGCCACTGCCGCATGCAGCCTCGATTTTACCGTCCCTAGTGGAATACCAAGGATCTCACCGATTTGTTTGTAAGGAAATTGATTGAAATAAGATAAAAGCAGGATTTCCCGCAAATGCTCGGGCATTTCCCCGACCACCCGCCGAACCTGTTCCTGCATCTCGCGCATCTGCATCGGCTCATCCGGCAGTGCTTGCGCGCTGCGGACTAAGTCGATAAATTCCCCGCTCTCCTCGTCCGAGGAATCAATCGGGGCCTGAATGGCATGGGCCGGCCGCCGCGATTGGGACCGCAGATAATCCCGCGCTTTATTCGCCGCGATCGTAAAAAGCCAGGGCCGGAAGCGCCGCTGCGGATCAAATTGATGCGCGCTCTGATGAACCTGTAGAAACGTCTCTTGAAACACATCTTCCGCCGCTGCCCGGTCACCCAGGAATCTCACTAGGAATAAAAATAGCTCCCGCTGATGCCGCTCGACCAGCCGGCCAAAACTGGCCCGATCGCCACGGCGATAGGCTTCAAGAAGCTGTTCATCTCCATCCTGGGACAGCTCGATATGCACCGGCGTCAGCGCGTGGCTCCGCTCCGAGGCTGGGTCAGAGACACCGTTGCCCGGCTGGCGCGGATCGCGATTGTGAACAGACACGCTCATAATTCGTTTGTCTTTCAGGGAATCAGCATACCACCGGTCACACCCGAATGCACTTTACGCCCGAATGCACTTTACACTCGCATGTACTCCCGGCGTTGTTCCGTTCCCTCATATACACATAATATGCCAGAGGAATGTCAGTCGCGGATAAAGTTCACATTTTCGATCTTACTCCCTCCGAGTTCGATACGCTGCTGGAGAAATGGGGCTGGCCGCGCTTTCGTGGCATCCAAGTCCGCCAATGGATTTATGGCAAGCTCCTGGCCGAGCCTGCGAAAATGTCCAATCTCAGTCCCCCAGACCGCCAAACGCTCGACGAACATTTCGGTTTCATCCTGGGCGAAGTCCTCAATCGTCAAAGCTCCTCCGACGGCACCGAAAAGCTCCTCGTTGGCGCCGAACCCGATACCGCGACCGAGACCGTCATGATTCCCGACGGCCCTCGCCGCACCGCCTGCGTCAGTTCGCAGGTCGGTTGCCCAGTTGGTTGTAAGTTCTGCGCCAGCGGGCTCAATGGCTTAAAGCAAAATCTCTCCGCCGGAAAAATCGTTCAGCAAATCTTTCTGCTCAACCGCATTTTGCGGCCCGTCGAGCAGCGCATTACCAACATTGTCTTCATGGGCATGGGGGAGCCGCTGGCCAATTATGCCAACATCCTCAAGGCCGTCCGCATCATTCACGATCCCGAATGCTTCAACATCGGCGCCCGGAAGATCACGATTTCCACGGTTGGAGTCCCCGCGAAAATGCGCCAGCTCGCCGAAGAAAACTTGCCCTTGAACCTGGCGATCTCCCTCCACGCCCCCAACGAAGAGCTGCGCAAGGAGTTGATCCCCTGGGCCGAGCATTTCGCTCTCGAAGAGATACTGGAAGCCGCCCGATATTATTTTGACCGGACGGGCCGCGAGGTCACGCTCGAATACATCCTGCTATCGGGCGTAAACGACCGCCCCGAGCACGCCCGGCAGCTTGCCGGAATCTGCAAAACTCTCCGCGCCAACGTAAATCTGATCCGCTACAACGAAGTGGAAGGTCTCCCCTTCGGCCGGCCTGACGGCCAGTCCGTTTTGCGATTCCAGGCGGTTTTGAGGAACAATGGCGTCAACGCCCACGTCCGGAAAAGCCGTGGACGCGACATTGACGCGGCCTGCGGGCAATTGCGCCGCAAGCAGCAGACGACCCCGCTCACTGCCGGCAACGAACCGGTTTTTTAGTTCCGCTGGCGTCGCGTCGATAATTTGGATAGGTTTGTTTCGCCATGAAATTCTCTTCCAACAAGGGAGTCGGTATGCGTTGGGCTGTCATTTTCCTGGGCGTCGGGTCGATCCTATCTGGTGGCTGTGCAACGGTAATCCGCGGCACTCACCAAACCGTCAACGTCAAAACCGATCCCTCAGGCGCGACCTGTCTCGTCGACGGCAATACCTACACGACTCCGGCCAACGTCGATCTCCGCCGCAAAGTCGCCCATCTGATCACCCTCAGCAAGGAAGGATATCGAACGATCCAGTTCAACCTCAGCCCCGAATGGGACGGCGTCAGCCTTGTCGGCGCGATCCTCATCCCCGGCGGCAGCCTCGGCCTGGTCACCGACCGCGTCAGCGGCGCGGATATGAACTTCTACACTCTGGCGGAAATCAAAATGGCGCCTTCGACGCGCCCCGCCGAGCCGCCGATCGTCCTGACGGACTTTAAGGGCCGGCTGCTCAACGACGACGAGTATCAGCAAGCCCTGGCCTATGAGCGCGTCGACCGGTCGCAGTTTTTCCGCGGGCAGCCGTGATCACACGCGGGAAACCGGTCATGCTTGAGTCTCGCCGCGATTGGATGAAGCATCTCTCTCCGCGTCGGGCTGCTTTTACGTTTGTTGAATTCCTCGTCGCGGTCGGCATGCTCGCCATCCTCATCGCGATCGTGATTCCCTACCTGCTTCGCGCCCGCGAGATGGCCCGCCGAACGGAATGCGCCGACCGCATCAGTCAAATCGGCAAGGCTCTCATGGAATATTCCGGGCCGAAATTGCCGTTTCCCCAGGTCGTTTACGATTCCGTCCACAAGCCTCACGGATATGTCGCCTTCACCGGCCCGGATGATCCCGACCCGTTTGCAAAAAATAGCGCTGTCGAGCCCAACGACGTCACCGCTTCCCTCTGGCTTCTGGTGCGTCGTGGCTACGTCAAAGATCTTTCGATTTTCATATGCCCCAGCTCGTCCGATGAGCCCGACCATCTGACCAATGCCGCCGGCGCCGAAGTTCCCGCAACACGGCGTGGAAATTTCCGCCATCCCGAGAATCTCAGCTATTCCTACGCCAGCCCCTTTACCGATGCGGTTCCCTTTTCCTTTACCAGCGATGGAGTGGATGCGGAAATCATTCTCCTGGCCGATAAAAATCCGGGTTTTACGTGCGATGGAATTCGCGTCAAAGGTCCCGCCTGGGATGCCCCGCCCTTCGAGCTGGCCAACGGCAATTCTCCCAACCACCAGCGTGCCGGGCAAAATGTGCTTTTTGGCGACGGCCACGTCGAATTCGAAGCAACCCCTTATTGCGGCGTCGCGCGCGACAATATCTTCACCGCCGTCGCTCCTCGCCGTCTCCAGGCGGAGCATCCGCCGCTGGATGTTCCCGGCTATCTCGGCCACGATCTCGGGCCTGCCTACAAAGACGACACCTATCTGGTTCCTACCGCTCAGGACAAGTCGCCCGGTTGAATGAGTTTAAACCTTCCTAACACTTTCTCTTAAAAGTGGATTGAACATTGGTAGTCAAGCGGCCAGAATACGTCTCACACAACTAAAGGAGTTTCATGGCTGAGGAAACAACCGATCCCGGCGCGGCCCAAAGCGTGCAAGTGCTTCTCGACGAACGCGAACTTCGCCAGATCTACAGCAATGCCTACCGCATTCACGCCACCGCTGACGAAGTCATCGTCGATCTGGGCTTCAACATGCCCAACCCCAATCCCCAGGCCGGCCAACAGCAACTGCTTCTCAAGATCACCGATCGCGTGGTGATGTCCTACTTGAACGCCAAGCGGCTTTCCCAATCGCTGACTCAACTGGTCAAGCGCTACGAGCAGCAGTTCGGCGAGCTCCTCCCGCCGGGACAGCGCCAGAATCGTTGAGATTTACGGATTAGGATG
>CAZCKE010000418.1:0-3950 GCA_964499005.1 uncultured Tepidisphaeraceae bacterium | reverse complement strand
GCGATCGAAATCCGCTTCGCCTCGCACTCGCCGATTCATCAGGCAGGCCCTAATCGTTCAGAAGGAAATTGATCAGGGCGGGCGGGAGGATTGGCGCTTTTACGTTGACGACGAAGTCGGCGATGACGACTTTGTTGTTGCGCTTGAATTGGCCCCAGATCTTGTAGGTGCCGGGGTGGGGGAAGACGGTGTGGAAGGGGATGTCGGGGCCGCCGCGGGCATCCGGTGTCGGGGCGAGGAGCTGCTCGGGGTGGCAATGCAAATACATGCCCGTGTCCTGGGAGATGCTGACGACATGGCCCATGGCGCCGATATAGGGCTCCAGGTCGTTGACGGGGCGGCCGTCCTTGGTGAGGCGGAAGAGGAAATCGGTGTGGAGTCCCGACTGGGGAGTGCGGGGCTGGAAAATTAATTCCGCCGTCATCGTCGGATCATCTGGGAGAGATTTGGAAAGCGTGGGGGAAACGGTGAGCGGCGGATCGTCGACGAGCAACTCGGACGATTTTTCGCCGACGGTGATGGGGAGGCGGAAGACCTGGCTGCGCTGGCCATTGGGGGTGATGTCCGCGAAGAGGAGAAAATTTCCGGCGTGAGGGAAAGCGTAGTCAAGAGTGAGGGAGCCATCGGATTGCAAGATCGGATGCACGTGATCGAAGAACTCCAGGTCGGAGGAGACGACGATCAGGTGGAGCAGATGTTCGTGGACGACGGCGAGGTCGCGAAGGATTTGGCCGTTGTGGAGAGGCGTGAAGCGGAGAGTCGCGGGTTTTTCGGGATCAATCGTTGAGCCCCCACCCCTGCCCTCCCCCGGAGTACCGAGGGAGGGGGAAGATGAGGAGATATCCAGGCGCATGTCGTAGTCGGCGTCGTGAAGAGTGGTGCGTGGATAGCGTTGGTAGGGAACCAGGGGCATGCCGCAAAGGGGGCAAGTCCCGGGAGTTTCGGAGACGATGCCGTCGTGCATGGGGCATTGATATTGGGGAGTTTCGTTGGGAGGAATGGGTTTGATCAGGTCGGTGACCCAAGGGTCGAAGTAGCCCATTTTCATGGAGCCCTCGATGGGAAGAGCGGCGCGGGCGCAGAAGGCGGGGGCGTTTTCGAGAAACGGGGCCTTGGCGGAGAAGTGCCAGGCGGAAGGGGAATCATCGACAGAGCCGAGAGAGACGGCGATCTCGGAGTAGCCGCGAGAGATCAGGACATCGACATTTTTGGCCACAACGGGAGCGGGGTCGTCGGTCATGCGGGCCAGGGTATAGAGATCCATCTGCTGAGTCTTGGGATTGAAGGTGAGTTCGGCGCGGATGGGGCCGTAGGGGGCGATGGTGCCGTTGTCGCCGGGGGTCATTCCCCAGCGCTTGTAATGGCCGTAGCCGATGTACCAGGGGAGGCCTTCGTTGTAAGTGATCAGGAGAACGGATTCGACGCACATTAAACCGGCGAAGAGGACGGCAAAGGCGTTGCGATAGCGCGGGGCGGCGTCCTGGAGTAGGCGAGCGCCGCCGATTCCCAGGGCGACGAGACCCAAGGTGATGTGGGCGATGTAGACACCGGCGGCGACATTGGCATAGGGGGCGACAGTGTGGACGTGGGTGAAGAGCATGCCGCCGCCGATGAGGGCCATGACGGCGACGAGCTTGGAGACGGTGGAGGAGGAGATTTTTGAATTTTGATTTTTGATTTTTGCTTGAACAGAGGAGCCTGCAGCGGCGGATTGTTTTTTGAGGCGGCGGAAGCCGACGGCGCCGATGATGGCGAGAATGATGGCGAGGGTTTTGTGCAGTTGCACTTCGCGGTCGCGGAGTTGGCGTAAGTCGGTCAGATGGGGATAGAGATCGAGGTCAGCGAAGAAGAAAAGAAAGATGCCGCCGAGGAGGAAGAGGGTGGGGCCGATCCATTTGAGCTTGTCGGCACGGCGGGGAAAGAGGGCGCTGGCGAAAAGGGAACCGGAGAGGGCGAAGGTGAGCCAGCCGAAGATGTGGTGCATCCATTCGGAGTATTGCAGATTGAGATCGGTCTGTCGGGTGGCCAGGACGTTAAGGTCGTGGAGGGCCAGGACGTCGTTGGCGCGGGCGCCGACGACGGCGGCGCCGTAGTCGAAGACAAGTTTGCCGCCGAAGTATCCGGTGATGATCAGCAGGACGTACCAAGCCAGGCCAATGGCGACGTAGAGGGTGAGTTGCTTGCGGCGCGGGGCGTTGAGGAATAGACGCCAGGCCATGAGGACGACGAATCCCCAGGAGGCGATGTTGGCCATGAGCTCATGCCATTCGATTTGTTCCTGTGGGATGCCGGCGCGGCCGGCCCAGATTTCGGCGTAGATGCCACAGATAAAGGCGATGAGGAGGAAGAAGGTGCCCGCCATGGAGAGGAGCTTGGCGGCGAAGTGGAGGCGGTCGGAACGAAGGAGCAGGCCGCAGAGATCGAAAAGCAGGCCAGCCAGAAGCAGGACCAGGGGAAACTGGACCAAACGAGGGTGGAGATCACCGAGAAACTGCCAGAACTGCATCGGGGAATGATAAGAGTGGTTGGTGGTTAGTGGCTAGTGGTTAGTGGTTAGTGAAGATTGGGGGGTACTGTATTTTCTAATCACTAACCACTAATCACTAAAAGCTGTTTCAAAACCTCGCGCGGGCGTTGCTTGCGTTTGGCGGAGGCTGGCGGCGTCGCTCCTCCTCGCCGTATTTGGCTTTAATACGGCTCGTCGTCGCTTCTTGCCAGCCTCCGCCATCCGCGGCGCATCGCCGCGCGGGAGGTTTTGAAACAGCTTCTACCCACTTCCTCCTAGTCATAGTCGTCGGGGATCGAGTCGAGATCGCGATAGGAGCGTGGGCGCGAGGGGGGTTGGGGCGCGACGGGCTCGTCGTTGACGAGGTGGCGGTCGGCGGAGCCGGTGCGAGTAACGGTGGGAGCCTCGGCGGCGCGGGGAGCAGGCGGGGGCTCGGGGGGCCGCTGGGGCTCGGGGCGGCGATGACGGTCGTCAGAATCGGATGGGTGGCGCTGCTGGCGCGGGGGCTGATGGGGGGCGACATTGCCGGAGTGCTTGTCGCCGGAATTTCGGCCACCGCCACGGCCCCGACCGCCGCGACCTCGGCCGCCCCGGCGGCGGCGATTGGATGAGGACTCGTCGCGGCTGGGGGGATTGAGTTCGTTGCCGGGCTCGGGACGGTCATCTTCCTGGTGGGTCGGCGCGGGAAGAGCGGGCTGGGCATCGGCGGCAAATTCGTCGGTGGTCTGCTCGAGAGGGGGACGAGATTGCTGGGGCTGGTTGCGAGGTGCTTGGCGGTTGTAGTCGTCGCGGCCGCGGCCACCACGTCCTCGGCGGCCTCGCCGACGGCGCCGACGTTGGCCGTTCTCGTCATTGGCGGCGGAAGTGGGCTGGGATTCGGATTCGAGGGGTTGTTCGGCGTCGGGTTCGGATTCGGATTCCGGTTCGGATTGGGACTCGACGGGTTGGGAGACGAGAGAGCCTTCGACGATTTCGGAAGACTGGGGCGCGGGAAGCTGCTCGGGGGCGGGGCCGGAATCTTCCAACTCCTGCTCGCGGCGGTCGATCTGGTCTTCGGCATCTTCGAGATGCGGATCGCGGTCGGATTCCTGCCCGCGTGGCGGGGGGAGCGGGCGGCCGCCCCGGTCGCGGCGATTGCGGTCGTCGCGGCCACCACGGCGCGGGTCGTGCCGGCCGCGGCGCTGATCATTGGCGCCGCCGGGCGGGACAAGCATCGGCGGGGACATGCCAAGCTCTTCGAGATAGACGGCGGCTTCGCGGGCATCGAAGAGTTCGAGTTTCATTTCGTCCAGGGCGAGGTGAGCGTCGGGACGGATGATGATGCGCTTGTTGTAGCGGTGCTCGAGGTCAGCGTTCTGGGCGCGAATTCGGTTTTGAATGTAAATAGCTGCGGCGGGGCCGATGCCGAAATCGAGGCGCGCGACGCGGGCGCTTTTTACAGCGG
>CAZCKE010000417.1:0-3964 GCA_964499005.1 uncultured Tepidisphaeraceae bacterium | reverse complement strand
CCGTTTTTGCTTTTGTCTCCGTTTTTTATTCGCCCCGCCTTGACCTTAATTTAGCCATGACGCCTATTTTTTATCGAATGCAATTGTATGCAAGATACCAATTTGCGCACTTGCACTTACTCGATACCCCAAGTTCTGGCGCACAACGTGTATGTTAATGCCAATAAATACAGACGGATCGTACATGCCGACTCAATCCGGCCTAGATCCCCACGGGCCGGGGGCGTGCCAGTTCATCGAAAACTCCGCATTGGCTGCCAGAGCGCCGATCACAGGCGAAAGAAAAGCGCGAATCGTTGCGGTAACTTCGTGAAAGCTCGTAGGCGCGTCTGCCAGGTTTCCATTTCGGAGAAATGCGGCCCACTGCACCGCTTTTGCCCGATCAGTTGCGAAGTCGTCGGTAAAGCAGATTGGATTGACGACAACCTGGGTGTGACGGTGAGCAAACGTGCGGGAGATCGCATCTGCAACAATGCGCCCCTCGAAATCCTGAGTCCTCGCGAGCAGCCATAGGTCAAAGAAGTCCTTCATACGGCTGTTGAGTTGACCGAGCGACACCATGGCCTCCAGCTTTTCGGCGATAACTGTTTCACGACTATACGCCATGAGGTCAGCGCTGCTTTGGCCTAGTAGTGCCGGATAGTTGATCGCGACGGGCGCCGGCGTGATTACGTCGCTGAATCCGAGGTCAATCTGCATCGCGACACGAGCCTTTCCCAAATGGCCATCGAACTTCGCACGCACGCCCTCGTAGTCGGCGTCTTCAGCGATACGCGCCGTAGTCACGCTACTCGGATCAAATACCAACCCATCATCCTCCACCGCTTGCCGGCAGATGTCCGCGATGACAGAGCGAACAGATTCCAGGTCATTGCTGATCCGGCCGAGTAGATCGATGTCGCGGGTGGGGCGTGTTATGGGCGTCTTCCAGACCAAAAGCATCAACGCACCCTTGAGAACGAGACGGTCATGATATTGCGATTGTGCAAGTCGGTAGAGAAAGCGCTCGATCGCGTAGAATTGCAACAGTTCATTGAACGGCCGTCCACTGGACTTGGCCAGATTGAGCAACCGCTGGTGGACCGAAGCGGCTTGGTTAGTGATACGCTTGGTCATGCCAGGGCCTCTAGGTACGGGCGCATCAGCCGATCCACACGACAGAGCTTGGCGTAGTCGAAGACCTGCTGAAAACGCGGACGAGTGCGCCGGCGATATGTGCGGATGGCTTCGAGAACGACATCCATGCTGACTTTATTGCGATACTTAAAGCAGTCAGCGAGGGTTTTTTCCGCGCTATACACGCGAACGGGAATTCGGTCGATTGTATGGGCTTCAATGCCGGCGTCGAACACGGTCGTTGAGAATCGGTACACGCGCAGCGGCGGATAGTCCAAGCGAGGGCGGCGCGCCGTGCGCGAGATTGCAAGGTGAATCTCGTGCGGCACCTGGGTTGTGAGTTCATGGAACGCCAGAGCAGAGATGAGGCAAATGACACCGTGCGGGACACGTTTGGATACGGTTGCCAGATCGGGATTGCCCAGTGGCGGCAGATTGCCGAGGCGAAAGACGCCGCGGGCGAGCGATTGAATCTCTCCAGTGTCGCGCATGGTGTAAAGTGTGCGGGGATGAATACCGGCGGCCAGGGCTTCAGTGGTGCGCAGCGTTCCACCGTGAGCGCGAAAGATTTTGCGGGCACGGTCGGTTATCGCTGTCGGCATTGGCCAACCTTTCATGTTGGATATAAACGCACGCAAATGATAATAAGTGTGTGCGTTATTATCCATCGGCTAAACACGATCTTCGCTGAGACCTCAAATTGAGGCCGCTTTTCGCCGGATAATCTCCGAAAAGCTGCGTTCCTCATAAACTATTGTTAAAACAATGCTTATATCCATTCTCCAAATACCACTAGCGTGGCGTTACCAACACCGTTCCAGCGAAACGGGGCTCAGGATTTGAACCTCCGGCTTCGCGCTATAACAGCATATTCAGGCAGCCTTGCGACGCATGCGACGTGCAGCAATAAGCTGGGGAAGATATGATTTCCCCGACGAAGCCCATGTATGTCAAACGCCGAATTGGAAGAAAAGCCGACCACCACAAGCGACAAGCACCGCGCATTGTTCGCTGTGTCTGATGCTATCGCCTCGCATCGCGATTTGTCCGCCCTGTTTCACGAACTCGGCAATCGGCTCGGCCGCGTCGTGAATTTTCACGCGCTCTCGCTGGTATTACACGACGTTGCGACGAACGTGATGCGCCTGCACGTCATAGAACATTCCGAACACCTCGACAAGCCCTTCACGATGATTCTTAGCCCGGACGATGACCCGGCTGGCCTGGTTTGGCAGACGCAACAGCCGCTGATTACCTCGAAAATGTCCGATTTGGAGCGGTGGCCGTTAATGCTCCAACGAGTGCAGCCGTACGGAATGCAGAGTTACTGCTGGCTGCCACTGACCACGGCGCGCAACCGGCTGGGAACCCTGGTCTTCACGTCCAAGCAGCCAGCGAGTTACGACTATGCCGATTTGCACTTCCTGCAACTTGTCGCCAATCAGGTTGCTGTCGCCGTCGAGAACGCGATGGCGTTCCAGGAGATCGAAGCGCTGAAGGACAAGCTGGCGAAGGAGAAGGCTTACCTGGAGGACGAGGTCCGCACGGAGCACAATTTTGGAGACATCGTCGGGGAGAGCGAAGCGCTGCGTGAGATATTGAAGAACGTGGAGACCGTGGCACCGACTGACTCGACGGTCCTGATCTGCGGCGAGACCGGCACCGGCAAAGAACTTATCGCGCGAGCCGTCCATGACCTGAGCCCGCGCAAGGGTCGGACCTTCGTCAAGCTCAACTGCGCGGCCATTCCCACCGGACTGCTTGAGAGCGAATTATTTGGCCACGAAAGAGGTGCATTTACTGGTGCCATCGCTCAAAAGATTGGGCGATTCGAGCTAGCCAACGGCGGGACACTTTTCTTGGACGAGGTGGGCGATATCCCACTGGAACTTCAATCTAAACTGCTCCGCGTCTTGCAGGAACAGGAATTCGAGCGGCTCGGCGGAACGCGCACGATCCGCGTCAATGTCCGCATCGTCGCGGCTACAAACTGCGACTTGGCAAAGATGGTCGCCGACAAGCATTTCCGACGCGATTTGTATTATCGCCTGAACGTATTTCCATTGGTGCTGCCGCCGTTGCGCGAGCGTCAGGATGATATCCCGCGGCTGGCGCGTCATTTCACCCATCGTTTCGCGCGGCGCATGCACCGCAAGATCGAAACGATCCCATCAACTGTGATGGATGCGCTTCT
Source organism: uncultured Tepidisphaeraceae bacterium (assembly GCA_964499005.1). Lineage (GTDB taxonomy): Bacteria > Planctomycetota > Phycisphaerae > Tepidisphaerales > Tepidisphaeraceae > CAZCKE01. Next base: position 654 of record CAZCKE010000417.1, on the reverse strand, counting down.
GCGCTACTCCTGGCCGGGCAACGTGAGGGAACTGCAAAACGTCATCGAGCGGGCCGTGATCCTTTCCACGGGATCGGCCCTTCAAGTTTCCATGTCCGACGTACAGATCGTCCCCGTGCCCATAGATACCGAGGATTCCTGCGAGCCAATCACCCTCATCGACGCCGAGCGTCAACACATCCTCACCGCCCTGACCGCCACGGGCTGGGTTGTGGGTGGCCCTAAAGGCGCCGCCGCGCGATTGGGAATGAAGCGCTCAACCCTGCAGATGAAAATGCAGAAGCTTGGCATCTCGCGACGGAGTTAGCAGCAGGCCTATCGCATCGCATTACCCGCTCGCTTAAATGCCACCCGACTGGCATTAGTGCCAGTTTACTGGCGCGCTTCCATTTCCACCGCTCCCATCACCTTCGCAGCTTCTCATTCCTAAGTCGCGTCCTCAGCCTTCCTTATCGAAATCGTCGCGATTGATCGGAGTTTTGGAACAGTCGTTGCCCTAGTGCTGGTGACCGAATCGAAAGGAGTTGCCCGTGTATCAGATCCAGATCTACCCAATCACCGGCAGCCTATGGCGCTGGGAAATCCGTTGCGAAGGCTCGCTTCTGTGCTGTGGCACTGCTCGCACACGGCACGAAGCCGAGATTCAAGCCCGAG
>CAZCKE010000416.1:0-3993 GCA_964499005.1 uncultured Tepidisphaeraceae bacterium | reverse complement strand
GGCGGGGAAGTGACGAAGCCGTCGTAGTACATCCCCCCCCTGAGGTGGGTTCTGGACGGGAACGCCAGGGGCCAACCGGCCTTCCTCGAGTTCATCTCTTCCCACAATCCGGTTCACGGAGGCTGGGTGCGGCCGGGACCGAGCGCCCACTAGCTGGGCCAGGCGTGCCGATCCGGATCGTCAGCGCGCCCATCGGGCTCGAGGAGCTCCGCATGATGGCGGGGGCGATGGCGCTCCTCGCGACCTTCGCGACGCGCGACGAGCTCTCCCTCGACCTGCACCGCACGTGCGCCGTTTCGGGCGCCATCGCCGAGGCGCTCGTCCCGATCGGCAAGAACGTCGCGCGGAGCCTACCGTTCATCTGCGGGCTGCTCTGCGAGGTCGGCGCGATGGCGTGCCTCGCGGTGGACGGGCCGGCGTACGTCGATCTGTGGAATCACAGCGTGCGGGCTCCGGGAGGCCGCGTCACCACGGAGGCCGTGCTCGCCCGCGACGCCTTCGAGACCCAGCGCTACGGGCTGACGACGCGCGCTATCGGCGCACGCTTGCTGCGGCGCCACCAACTGCCGCCCGACATCGCCCTCGCACTCGAGGCGGGACCGCAGGGACCGAGCGACGCCCCGCTGCTCTACCGTGCAACGGCGTTCGCTCGCGTCGCTGCCCTCCTCGTATTCGGCCCGCCGAACAGCCGCGATCCCGCCAATCTCGCGAAGCCGATCGGCGAGCTCGCGGCGTTGACCTCACTCGTCGAGTTCGACGCGGGCGAGCTCGTTCGCCGGTGCGTGCTCGCGGCGGTCGGCATCGAGCGCACCCTGCGCGCCGCGCGCGATCACTGAGCTTACGCGCGCGCCAGCGCGACGGCGGCGGCGTAATCGATTCGGTGCGGGCAAAGCTCGTGGGGCACGTCGCGCTGCGGCGCCGTCGGCGGGCTCCTGCGCAGGTGTCCGCGCAAGATGAGGCGGGACACGGCCGGCAGCGACTCGAAGTGCAGCCCGATGGCGCGCCCCCCATCGCCCGGCCTGCGCCCCTGCACGACGCGCCGGACCGTGGCCTTCGCGTCGAACCAGAGCACCGGCTCGGCCGCTTGAAAGCTCACCGCGAGCTCCGTTCCCGGCTCGAGCTCCTCGTCCGAGACGAGGAGCAGCCCCTGCGGGGACAGGTCGACGGTGCGATCGCCGACGAGACGGCCGTCGCGGCGGCGAACACGGCAGCCGAGGCGGAGGGCTCGGCGCATCTCGCCCCGCCGGTTGACCGGAAGATGGCCGCAGGCCGCCCTCGCGAGGGAAGGCGTGAGCATGCGAAGGGAGTGCGACAGGTGCTCGGCATGGCCGATGGTCCGCTCGAGGGGAGCGCGAACGAGCTGCACCGGTGCGAGGCGGACGCTGGTGACGGGCTGGGCGCTCGTCATGATGCGGCGCTCCGGGCCGTGGCCGCGTAGTCGACGCGGCGTTCGCGCGCGGGCCGCGGCGGCGGCACGTTCTTCAGCGCGGTGTGCAGAAAGTACTGCACGGCGGGCTCGAGGCCCTCGAACTCCAGGGCGAAGCACCGGCCGCGATCCCCGGGACGCCGCCCGTGGATGACCCGCGCGACCGCGCCTTCGGCGTCGAACCACCATGCGCTGCCCGGCAAGCGGAACGCGACGACCAGCGGCTCACCGGTCAACACGGCCTCGTGGGTCATGACGAGCATGCCGGTCGGCGACAGGTCCAGCCCGCGGCTCCCGACGAGGGCGAAATCCCGCTCCCGGACGACCTGGCAGTCGACAGGTACGCGACGGCGAATCGCGCGCCGCTCTTGTGCGTGAACCAGGGTAGAAACCATCGAGGCCTCCTTCGGCGACGATGGCGATCGTAAGGGGCCGGCCGGCGGGACGGCCAAGTTCGTCGGCCTACACCCCGCCGGCCATCAGCAAATCCGCCAGCTTGGCGAGGCTGTCCAGATCGTGCACGTCCCTGGGAAGCTCGGGGATGCGGACGATGGGCACCCGCCCGCTCGACCGGTCCTCGAGCGCGCGGACGTGCATCGCGTCGAGCGCGGCGAGCCGCACCGCATCGGCGTGCGCGCGCACGAACCGCGAAGGACCGTCCGGGCCGATCGCCAGCCCGTGGGCGGCGATGGCCTCGGCGGCCTCGCGCTCCGACGGAGGATCGCCCGCAAACGGGGGCGCGATGCGCAGGCGATTGACCACGAAGGCTCCTCGCGGCATCTGGGACGCCAGGAGGCGGTCGCTGAAGAAGAGCACCTCGGCGATGCTCATCGGCGCGGGGCTCGTCGCGAGGACGAACGAGACCTCGGGGGAGCGCATCGCCGCCTCGACCATCTTCGCTCGCTCACGAAAACCGCCGAAGAGGTCGTTGAGCTCCGTGATGAACTCCGCCATGGCCTCGAGGAAGCTCCCGCCGGTGATGCGCTTGAGCCCCCGGAGGACGATCACCGCCGACCGGGCGAGGAGGTTGAGCGACATCTTCCCCGTCGACTGGAACGCCTGCATGAACCAGCGGATGGCCGGCGAATCGAGGGCCTCGACGAGCCGCTCCGGCGCGTCGAGAAAATCGAGGGCGTTCGCGGTCGGCGGCGTGTCGAGGACGACGAGGTCGAAGCGCGCGTCCTTCTGCACGGCGACGAGCTTCTCCATCGCCATGTACTCCTGCGTCCCCGCGAGCGACCGCGAGACGTAGCGATAGAGCTTGTTGTCGAGCAGTTTCTTGGCGCGCTCGGGGGAGCTCGAGTGCTTGACGACGAGCTCGTCGAACGTCGCGCTCGCGTCGAGCATCATGGCCGTGAGCGAACCCCGGAGCGGCGCGCCGCCCTCCCCGCGTAGGTTGGAGATTGCCTGCTCCTCGTCGGTCATCCGGTCGAGCCCGAGCGACTGGGCGAGGCGCTTCGCGGGGTCGATCGTCAGGCATAGCACCCGGCGGCCCCTACGCGCCGCGGCCACACCCAGCGCGGCCGCCGTCGTCGTCTTTCCCACGCCACCCGCACCCACGACGACGAGCACTCGGCGGGACATCACGAGCCGCGCAAGCGAGTCCGACTCGCGCTTCACCGCATCAGCCATCGCCGTCGTGCTCGCCTTCGGCGAGGCTGTCGAAACGCGTGTACTGCGCGTCAAATCGAACCTTCACCGTGTCGGTCGGGCCGTTTCGTTGCTTGGCGACGATGAGCTCCGCGATGTTCCGGTCCGCCGTTTCCTTGTTGTAGTAATCGTCGCGATAGATAAAGCAAATGTTGTCGGCGTCCTGCTCGATGGCGCCCGACTCGCGCAGGTCCGAGAGCTGCGGCCGCTTGCTCTTCTCGCCGCGCGTCTCGACGGCGCGATTGAGCTGGCTCAGCGCGATGACCGGGAGGCTCAGCTCCTTGGCGAGCTGCTTGAGCCCGCGCGATATCTCGCTGATCTCCTGCTCGCGGGACGCTGCGTTCTCACGGCCCCTCATGAGCTGGAGGTAGTCGACGACGACGAGGCCGATGCGGCGCCGGCTCACGGCGGCGTCGCTCGGCTCGGCCGCGCGATCGAACTCGGCCTGCAGGCGCCGCACCTTGGACCGGAGCTCGAGGATCGACAGCGCCGCGCTGTCGTCGACCCAGATGCTCAAGCTCGCGAGGTGCGTCGCCGCCTGCGTGAGCTTGCTCCAGTCGCTCGGCGTGAGCATGCCCGTGCGCACCCGGCTGACGTCCACCTTTGCCTCGGAGCAGAGCATGCGGTTGCAGATCTGCTCGCGCGGCATCTCCAGCGAGAACACGATGACGCCCAGCCCCGGCTCTTCCCAGCGCTCGTTCGGGTCGCGCGCGCTCTCGAGCTGCTGGGGACTGGCCACGTTGGCCGCGACGTTGAGGACGAAGCTCGTCTTGCCCATGCCGGGGCGCGCCGCGACGATGGTGAGCTCGCCGTCGTGGAGGCCGCTCGTGATGCGCGCGTACCGGTCGAACCCCGTCGGGATGCCGGTGATCAGCTTCCCGGCGGCCCAGGCCTATACACCCGCTAATGTGGGGCAC
>CAZCKE010000415.1:3583-4006 GCA_964499005.1 uncultured Tepidisphaeraceae bacterium | reverse complement strand
TTGGGTGTACTCGTCGGACCCGTTACAGGAGCTGGAGTTCAAGGGATTGGCCATAAAGCTTCAAGAAGCCGAAGCTGAGGCCAATGCCCAGGGGGCCGCGAAAGATCCCTGGTTTGACGGGGCGCCGTTCGGGCACACGCTGGTGGCGGCGCCGCGCGGAGGGACAAAACTCAACGGCCCACAGATTCTGGCGATCATCCGCAAATGGTCCAAGGCTCGCCCCGCCGAGGATGTTAAACGGCATGTCGCCAAACGAACGGCGACAATCATGGGCGGATCGATGTTGACGATTGTCATTACCGTGATTTCGTCGGTCATTATCAACCGGATGGACGCCCCCAAGCCGCCAGTGGCCAACCACAAGGATTCGCCAGTTAATTTCCGCCCTGTCGGCAGCTTCATCACCACTACCCCAAACACGGA